>JAZRNC010000240.1:0-2194 GCA_045647965.1 Eubacteriales bacterium
GTTGTCTTCCTAAGACCGCTTGGGCCCCCCGACTTGCGTTCTGGGTAAGATTTACTACATCCAGACCGGTGGCGGACGTCGTCGCGGTATTCCGGGCGGCACATTCATTAAGAAGTCTACCGGTGGTATCGGTGCTCTCGGTGATATCGGATGCTACTCTCTCGATATGGTTCTCAACGCAATCGGCTATCCGAAGCCGCTTACCGTTTCCGGTTACACCTCCGACTTCTTCGGTACAAACCCGAAGTACTGCGGCGAATCCGAAAACTTCAGCGTTGACGATTTTGCAGCTGCTTTCGTTCGTCTTGAAGGCGATATCATTCTCGACTTCCGTATTTCTTGGGCTATGCACCCCGATACCCCCGGTGATACCATCATCTTCGGTACCGAAGGCGCGCTCCGCATTCCTTCCACAGACTGCTGGAACGGTTCCGTTGGCGGTCCTATGACCCTTTACCACGACGTATGCGGCACACGTACAGAAACCGTTATTCCGATCCAGAACACACCCTACGGTCTCTTCGATCAGAAGATCCGTTCCTTCCTCGATGCAGTTAAGACAAACGGTCCGTCCCCTGTTCCTACATCCCAGATTCTCTACAACCAGGCAATCATCGACGGTATTAACAAGTCCGCTGCGCTTGGTCGTGAAGTTGAAATTAAATTCAACGATTAATTTATTCTAAATTATCAAGCGAAACCTGACCAATGCTTTTCATCAGTGCTTGGTCAGTTTTTTCTAAAATCTAACATTCTAAAAATCAAAAAAATGAAGGAGATACAACTTATGTCCGACAAAGTACTGAGCCAGTTCACACAGGAAAAAGAAGAAGTCAAAGAAACATCAAGTGGCAGAAAATTAAAAATCGCTTTCATCGGTACCGGTGGAATTGCACATTCTCACATGGAAGGTTATCTTGAAATGGATGACGTGGAGATTGTTGCCGCCGCTGATCTTGTTCCCGGCAAAGCCGAAGCCTTTATGAAACATTATGGCGTTGAAGGAGTTCGTTTCTACCCTTCCCACAAGGAATTGCTCGATAACGAAAAAGAGCTTGACGGTGTTTCCATTTGCACCTACAACACACAGCACGCAGGTCCGACCATTTACGCGCTCGAGCACGGTGTAAACGTACTCGTGGAAAAACCGTTGTCCGTAACCCTTGAAGAAGCGGAGGATATGGTAAGAGCAGAGAAAAAGAGCGGGAAATTTATCACAGTAGGTTTCCAGCCCAGATTCATCGAAAATATGCAGATGGCTCGTAAAATCGTTGAATCCGGTGCGCTCGGTAAAGTTTACTACATTCAGACCGGTGGCGGACGTCGTCGCGGTATCCCCGGCAGCACATTCATTGAAAAATCAACCGCAGGAATCGGTGCAATGGGTGACATCGGATGCTATTCCCTCGACCTTGTTCTGAACGCAGTCGGTTATCCGAAGCCCCTTACCGTTACCGGCTACACGTCTGATTTCTTTGGCAAAAATCCCAAATACGTTCTCAAGCACAACAATTACGACCCCGATGGTTCTCGTGGCAGATACGATGCAGAGCGATTCAGTGTTGAAGACTTTGCTGCCGGATTCATTCGTCTTGAAGGGGATATTATTCTCGACTTCCGTATTTCTTGGGCTATGCACCCCGATACCCCCGGTGATACCATCATCTTCGGTACAGAAGGTGCTCTCCGTATTCCCTCCACGGACTGCTGGAACGGAAACCTTGACAAGCCGATGACTTTATATCATGACGTTTGCGGTACACGTACAGAAACCGTTATTCCTCTTGTTGACACATATTGGCCGTGCAACTTGAAGATTCGTACATTCCTTGATGCAATCAAAAATGGCGGTCCCGCTCCTGTTCCTACATCTCAGATTCTCTACAACCAGGCCATCATCGACGGTATCGTAAAGTCTGCAAAACTCGGTCACGAGATCGAAGTTAAGTTCAGCGAAATTTAAACGCCTTTATCATTCAGGAGGACAAAATTATGTCTGATGCAGTTCTTAGTCAATTCACACAGGAAAAAGAAGAAGTAAAAAAGATCGATACCAATCGCAAAATGCGAATCGGTATCATCGGTACGGGCGGTATTGCCAACTGCCATATCAACGCTTATCTCAAAATGCCCGACGTCGAGATCGTAGCCGGTGCTGATATCGTTCCCGGAAAAGCCGCAGAGTTTATGAAAT
>JAZRNC010000241.1:0-2229 GCA_045647965.1 Eubacteriales bacterium
TTTGAATCGGTCGAGAAGTTGGTGAATCACGAGCTCCACACTGCGTGAAAGTGGATCAAAGAACCAATCGATATTCCCCTTGGAATTGATCGCGATACGCGGGAGGTTAATGGAAGTAAAGCTGAGATTTCCTCTGCCCGATACGATCTCGTTGTTCTTATCGTACACATTGGCAACCACTCTTGTACGACATCCCATATATGCCGTTTCGGTTTCCGGATGGCCTTCTTTATAATATTGTGCGTTATACGGCGCATCGAGGAAGCTGAAGTTCGGGTACATACGTTTTGCGGAAACCTTCATCGCATGACAGAACAAATCGTAGTTCGGATCCTCGGGATTGTAGTTTACGCCTTCTTTTACCTTGAAGATCTGAATCGGGAAAATGGGTGTTTCTCCGTTACCAAGTCCGGCTGCTGTCGCGTCAAGAAGGGATTTTATAACAAGTCTTCCTTCCGGGGACACATCGGTTCCGTAGTTCAGCGAAGAGAACGGGATCTGAGCACCCGCACGGGAATGCATCGTGTTAAGATTATGTACAAGCGCTTCCATTGCCTGGAACGTGCTTCTCTCGATCTCTTTCTGCGTGTATTTCATAATGACGGATGCCTGTTTTGCCGTCGTCTCTGCGGAAAGATAGTCTGTGAGAATATTCTCAAGAGCCGATTCAATTTCCGCGGCGTTGCCCATCTTTATTTGGATATTCTTTTCGTTTTCGATTTTTTCAAAAATCTTTACGGATTCGTCGTCTGCACAAGCGTCAAGCTCACAGCCTGACATATCGAGACATTTTGCGATATTACGCTTGAAATGACGGCGATACGTCTTATATACACCCGGTGCCATCCCGTAATCAAACATCGGAATGGACTGACCGCCGTGCTGGTCATTCTGGTTTGCCTGAATGGCGATACAGCAAAGTGCAGCGTAACTCTGGATATCGTTCGGTTCTCTCACGTAGCCGTGACCGGTTGAAAATCCGTTTTTAAACAGTTTTTCAATATCAATCTGACAGCAAGTCGTCGTCAGTGTGAAAAAGTCGAGGTCGTGAATATGAATATCTCCATCCTTGTGCGCCTTTGAGTGACGCGGATCAAGAATGAACAGTTCACAGAATTTTTTCGCACCCTCGGAACCGTACTTGAGCATCGTCCCCATCGCCGTGTCGCCGTCGATATTAGCGTTTTCACGCTTAACATCGTTCTCGATCGCGCTCTTGAATGTCAGATCCTCGTATGTTTTCATAAGACCCATATTCATTTCACGGATCTTGGTTCTTTCCGCACGGTACAAAATATACTCTTTGGCTGTTCTTACGTGACCATGGTCAATCAGCACGTACTCAACCATATCCTGAATGCTTTCAACCGTGGGAAGCTCCCCGGTCTTCTTGCATTTTTCTTCAATTGCTTCTGAAACTTCACAGGCGAGAGCCATCGCTTCGTCGAAATTACTGCCCCCTACTGCCTGCGCCGCACGGAAAATGGCATTAGCAATTTTTTCAATATTAAACGCAACTTCTCTGCCATCTCGTTTGATGATTTTTGTCAGCATTTCCTTCTCCACTATATATTGTTATTACAAACTTATGTTACACACCATATATTGTATGTTTTTTTGAAAAACACAACAAATATTATACTGTTTTTTTTTATATTTGTCAATGATGAATCTATCCAAAAAAACGGTGAACTTTTCTCCACTTTGAACATATCACTATTAAGTAGTGCAAAAAACGTCAAAAGTTTTCAAATTGTTTCACATTTCGCCCTCGTTTTATTATATAATATAAAGTAAATGTATAAATTCACCCCAAAGAAAGAGAAACGGTTATTTATGAATAGAAATATAAAAAAAGTCCCGATCTCAGAACTTATCGGTACGGCAATTCTCATTCTGCTCTTCTATATCAAATGTACATCGTTTTATTCCCATCTGCATCTCGGAGAATTTCCGATTCCCTTTGCCATCGCAACAACCGCTATTTTGATTTTTGTCTATGCCGCCCTCTCCTCCGTTGCATACCGAGCGGCAAAGATCACGTTTATTGTCGTCTATATTGTCGCTTGTTCGTTCATGGCCATTGACAGTGTCTATTACGCTTACGTCACGAAACTTCCTTCCATCGCACTGCTCACAATGGCTTGGCAGCTTGACGACGTTTCCTCAACCATCCTTGATCTCATTAAACTGCGTCACCTCGCCTTGATCGTGGATTTCCCGATTCTG
>JAZRNC010000242.1:0-4458 GCA_045647965.1 Eubacteriales bacterium
ATTGCTGCGCTTAATGCGGAAAAGTGAGGTAAAATATGGATTTAAATAAATCAGAGCAGATAAACGAAACGTCTGCGGAAAATTCAGCACCGAAAATTAAGATGCCGGATTATCTCACGGTATCTCCCTCTCCTCATATTAAAAATCGTGATAATACCACCGTCGTTATGATGGAGGTTATCATTGCGCTTTTGCCGGCGTTGATTTGGGGTATCTACAAATTTGGACTTCGCGCGCTGTTTATTGCGATTCTTTCGATCGGTTTTTCGGTCGGTCTTGAAGCCACAACGCAGTATCTCCTGCGCCGTCCGATCACGATAAACGACTGTTCTGCCGCGGTAACGGGTATGCTTCTTGCGATGAATCTCCCCGTGAGCATTCCGCTTTGGATGACATTCGTTGGTGCGTTCTTTGCGATCGTCGTCGTTAAGCAGCTCTTTGGCGGCATCGGAAAAAACTTTGTCAATCCCGCACTTGCTTCCCGTGTATTCCTTTTCTCGTGGGCGTCGGAAATGTCTACGTTCACTTCTGCCGGTGAGACGATCCACTCGATCAAACCTGTTCTTAACAGTGTGGATATCGTAGCTGAAGCAACTCCTCTTGCGGCGCTCAAAGAAGGCGTTATTCCCGAAATCACGATCTCACAGCTGATCCGCGGAGAGTGCGGCGGTTGTATTGGGGAAATGTCTTCCGTGCTTCTGATCGCGGGCGGTATTTTCCTTTTGATCCGTAAAGTCATTACGTGGCATATTCCCGTTGCCTATCTCGGCACGGTTGCGATTATTACTCTTCTGTTGCCGAAGGGTGGCGCTTTGTCGCCCGAATTTATGCTGTATGAATTATTCTCCGGCGGACTTATTCTCGGAGCGATCTTTATGGCAACGGATTACTCCACGTCTCCCGTAACTCCGGTAGGACGCATAATTTTTGGTGTGGGATGTGGTCTTATCACCGTTTTGATCCGTTATTTCGGAAGTTATCCCGAGGGCGTTTCGTTCTCGATTTTGATTATGAACTTGCTTGTGTGGTATATTGACGGTGCAACGATGCCTCGTCGGTTTGGAGGTAAATCTGATGGCAAATAAAAAAGACAAAAAACAAAACCTTCAAAATATTCCGATAGAAGAATTTGATTTTGATTTTATTCCGGATGATCCGAATTATAAAGCAAAAGAGGACGACGAAATTACGGAAGTTACGCCGGGACATCTCGTTCGTTTGATTTCCGTACTGACGGTGATCTGCACTTGCGTGGCTCTTCTTTTGTCCATCGTAAACGGCGTAACGAAGGATATTATCATCGAAAATCAGAAAAAGCAGCAGGCAAATGCGGTTCTCGAGTTGTTTCCTGAGGGGAACAATATCGTGGAACGAACGATTGACGATAATCTTGTTTATCTTGTACAGAAAGAAAACAGATTGCTCGGATACTGCGTCAGTTCTGTGGGCAGGGGCTATATTGACGATATCAGTATGATGGTCGCCATTAACGCTGACGGTGCGATCAAAGGACTGAAAATCGTTACGATGTCCGAAACGCCCGGTATCGGAACGAAAGTAAAGGCCGAACAGTTCCTTGGCGGATTCCTTGGTATCAGCGATAGAGTTGTTCTTGGTGAAAACGTTGACGCTGTGGCAAACGCTACATATAGCTCAAAGGGTGTTGCAGAGGCGGTAAATAACGCACTTCTCGTGAACGTGGATTTAGCCGCTATTGCCACAGAACTTAACCTTGAATTTGTCACCGCAGACGATAGTCAGAACGAACAGAAGGGAGTGGAATAACGATGAAAAAGAAAATTATGAAACTCTTTCGTGATGACGTGATTACGAATAACCCGGTATTCGTTCAGCTTCTCGGTATGTGCCCGACCCTTGCAACCACTACGTCTGTGGCAAATGCCGTCGGTATGGGTGTTGCCGTAATCGCCGTACTTGCGTTCTCCAACTTGTTTATTTCACTTCTGCGTAAGTTCATTCCGAAAGAAGTCAGAATTGCGGCGTTCATCGTCGTGATTTCCGGCTTTGTTACGATGGTAGAGCTCCTTATCAAAGCATTTTTCCCCGCTATCGACGCGGCATTGGGTCTTTTTATCCCGTTGATCGTGGTAAACTGTATTATTCTTGCGCGTGCCGAAGCATTTGCTTCAAAGAACGGCCCGATCCTTTCCTTTATGGACGGTATTGCGACCGGTGTTGGTTTTACGTTTGCTCTTATCTGTATTGCCACCGTTCGCGAACTTCTCGGTACCGGGGCGCTGTTTGCATCCTCTGACGGGATTGGCGGACTTAAAATTTTCGGTGATTGGTTCTCGCCTGCCACGATCTTCCTTATGCCGTCCGGCGCATTCCTTACACTCGGTTGTATTATTGCACTTGTTCGAAAGATTACCTTCAATCTTGAGGAAAGAGCGAGAATCAAACTGCTCGAATCCGATGCAATTACAAACGGTTATCATACAATGATGAAGGATAGCGAAACGGGTAAAATTGTAAGACGTCTTAATTTCTCTACCAAATTTGATAATAAATCCCCCGAAGATACTACGAAAGAAAGCGAGGATAACAGGGAATGAGTAATATTTTTCTGATCATGTTTACGGCAATTCTCACACAGAACTTTATTTTCTCGCGATTCTATGGATGCTGCCCGTTCCTTGGTGTATCCGATAAACCGTCCACCGCACTTGGTATGGGTATGGCGGTTACATTCGTTATGACTCTTTCGTCTGCGGCAACGTGGTGTGTGTATTACTTCTTACTGGAACCGTTTGGGCTTGAATATCTTAAAACCATCGCGTTCATCCTCGTCATCGCGGCTCTTGTCCAGTTCATTGAAATGTTCCTCAAGAAATTCGTTCCGTCTCTGTACGGTGCACTTGGTATTTATTTGCCTCTTATTACGACGAACTGTGCCGTTCTCGGCTCGGCGCTCGTAAATATTGATGAGGGATATAATTTTATCGAAAGCGTTGTGTTTGGATTCTCTGCTGCCATCGGCTTTACTCTTGCCATTATGATTTTCGCAGGAGTCAGAGAACGCCTCGCTTTTGCTGAGCCTCCGAAGAGCTTCCGTGGATTCCCGATTCTTCTGATCTCGGCGGGACTTGTCGTTATGGCATTCTCCGGTTTCTCCGGCATGAGCTTTTAAGGAGGGAAGACTATGATGATCGAATGGAAAGACATATTAGTACCGGTTCTTGTATTTATCGGGCTCGGTATTGCGATGGGCGGTCTTCTCGCCTTGGCAACCAAACTATTCTTTGTAAAAAAGAATGAAACGGCGGAAAAAATTTCGGAATGTCTCCCGGGTGCGAACTGCGGCGGATGCGGATATTCCGGATGTGCCGCACTAGCAGAAGCTATTGCTGCCGGAAATGCGAAAGTGAATGCTTGTACCGTTGGCGGCAACGAAACAGCGCAGAAAATCGGTGAGATTATGGGTGTTACGGCTGAGAAAACCGTTCGTATGAGAGCTCAGGTTATGTGCTCCGGAACCGGTGAACTTGCCAGAAAAAAATACGTATACTCCGGTGTTGCCGACTGCATTGCTGCCTCAAAAATCGGTGGAGGAGATAAACTCTGTCCGAACGGCTGTATTGGCCTTGGCACTTGCGTTCGTTCGTGTCCTTTCTCCGCAATCACGGTTGAAGATGGTGTTGCCGTCGTTGACTATACCAAGTGCAAAGGCTGCGGTATCTGCGCCAATGTTTGTCCGAAGGGGATTATTCAGCTTATCCCGTTTGACAGTAAACGCTGGGTAGGATGTATGTCAACGGACGACGGAAAAACGACACGTAAGGTATGCGACGTTGGTTGTATTTCCTGCAAACTCTGTGAAAAAAACTGCCCGTCGGGTGCGCTTACCGTTGATAATTTCCTTGCTCACATTGATTACGATAAATGCACGGGATGTGATATATGTGTTAACAAATGTCCGCGGCATATCATTTGGTCGGGTGAAAGACAGGGCGAATACGGTCTGATTATCAAAAGATAACATGCAAAGAGACATTTATACGTAATGTTATAAATGTCTCTTATTGTTTGACAAATTACTTTTATAACCGTAAGTCGGAAATATTATTGACAATGTTTCGGTTAAATGTTATACTTTTTTTAGATTCAAAGAAATCAATCCTATTATTTATTTTGGAGGACTAAACTATGACAAACACATCGAATGTCGTAAGAATCGGTATTATTGGATGCGGCGGTATTGCAAACGGAAAGCATATGCCGTCTCTGAAAAAGATCCCCGGCGCACAAATGGTTGCTTTCTGTGACATCATCATTGAGAAAGCGGAAAAGGCGAAAGCGGAGTATGGTACACCCGATGCAAAGGTGTATACAGATTATAAACAGCTTCTTGAAGACAAAACGATTGATGCGGTACATGTTTGCACACCGAACCGTTCTCATAGTTTTATCACGGTTGATGCGCTCAACGCAGGTAAG
>JAZRNC010000243.1:0-8331 GCA_045647965.1 Eubacteriales bacterium
TACCGTTGAATACGACGATATGCATTCGTATGAGACGTTCGATCTTTACGCGGTGAAACTCTATACCATCGACGAGAGCGCGACGATCGTGCCGAGGGAGGACATCGGTACGGTGGACTCCATCACGCGCGAGGGGAATAAGGTCGTATTCCGCGGAGGGATTGACCGAAATACGGTTTCGGAATATTCGAATGCGGTGATTCGATTCTGCGCGCTTCCAACGGCAACGGACGATCTTCAGGATGCGATTGACCTTGGTGGTATTAAGATTACGACGATGTTTGAATATACGGTAGATCTGGACGAAAAACCGGTCGTGGCGGATACGTATCTCTTTTTTGTCGCGATCGTTATTCCGGGCGGAGAGATGATACCGATCTCATCCCCCCGATACACGGATGCGGGAGGGATTTCGGAAAGTGATGTGTCAACTCTCGGATTGTACGGATCGATGCTTGCCGGTGTGTTTGAATCGAACGCCTCCCATGTTATTTTAGACGTGCCGATGGATACGCTGATCGCGGCAAATACCGCATCAACAAGTGTGGCAGATTCCTATACGGTGTATGATGGGGATGCGACGATCCATACGATCCGATTCAACCGCAATGTTCTCACGGAACTCGACCGCGATGTACAGTTCTACATATCTGCCGGAATCAAGGTATATTTGAGGTTGGTATCGAAAACCCCGATGGACGGTGCCACGTACCTTGGAGAAGCCGAAAATTATGCCGTGCATCTGACGGATAACGTATCGCGCAGTCGATACGCGGCGATCGTGCGTTTCCTCTCCGGACGATATGACACGGCAGAGGGATTTGTCCTCGGTGTGAGCGTGAACGACGCGAGATACATCGGAAACGCGGATCTTTTGGACTTGGTTCCCTATGTGAATGAACTGGCGGATTTGTGCCGTATTACGTATAACGCGGCGTCGGTGAATATGCCCGACGTGCTTGTGGTCGTTCCGTTTGGGGTCGGTGACTCGAACCAAAACGCAGAGGACGGAACGTGGGTATCCGAGCGAACGGTTGGTGTGATGCTGGCCGATCGCCTGGCCCACATCGGTGAAATACCGTTTGTTCCGATGTTCTCGATCGAAAACTCCGAGGACAGACCGCACACTGCAACGTATTTGTGGCACGCGGCGGATCGAATGAATCTTGCCTTTCCTGCAGATATCATGATACAGTACACGCCCAGTGAAACGTATCTTTGGAGAGAATACGAAAATTATCGCCGATCGGTGGACGTGGACCGTGAAGCATCCGATGAGGCGTATGCGGCGTTTATTGCCGGCGAGTTTTTCGCGTTCTGCGACGAATGTGAAGAATTCGGACCGCGCGCAGTCTTTCTCTCTACGTCAGGACTTCGTTCCGGCTACGACCAGAAGCTCTATTCCGCGCTGAAGACGTACGGCGGCGATGATTCCGAGCGTTACGTAGCGGAGTTTGATGCTGTGGAACGTCCGGCTGAAATGGATGCCGTGCAGTACACACTGTGGGATTTTTCCGATAAGCATTATTCGCTTGGCTGGATCACGGGCGGTGTGTCATCCAATTGCCGCACGGTATACAGCGAGCGGTTTACGGAGTATTTTAATTCTCCTACCCGTGTACTGCGGTCGGAGTACGAAATACAGCGCGATGAAGAAGGTACACCGCTTGGGGTATCGGGTATTATGCTTCGTAATTTCTCGAAAACACTTGACTTGAGCGGTACTCGTTCCGTGAGATTCCGTTTTGCGCTGAGTGCGGAGGACGGAGCACAGGATCAAGACGTTTCGGTGGTGTTCGTTATCGGTTCGGATGAGAAACGGGCGGAGTATACAGCACTCCACGTCACACTCGGTGAGATACACGAATATGCGTGCGATCTGTCGATGTACGAGTATGCGGACAGCATCCGTTTTATGGGTATTATGGTGTACGCAAGTGGAAACGTGGCGCTCGAGCTTTCGTCGGTGTCCGCGGACAGCCATGTTTTGACGGCCGCTGAGCTTGCCGCATCGTTCAGTGAGGAAGAAACAAGCACGGATGAAGCGAAAACGGATATGAGATTTGCGGCGCTTATCGTCGGCATCGTCGTTTTCCTCACGGTAATTATCGGAATCGTTCTGACGAAAAAAGAACGCGAAGAACAGGAAATCCGCCGGAGCACAGAAGTGGTATCACGACGGATCGGAGGCAGAAGATATGAAAAACGAAGATAAAAAACGGGAATACGATGCGGAACCCGAAAAATGGAAGCAGAGTATCCCGGGGGATGCGCAAGGGGTAAAACTCCCCGGCAAATATCAGATCGCGGAGCTTGTTATCTGCCTTGTGGCGGTGGTTCTCGGTATTTTGTATCTGAAATGGAGACTCGTTCCGCTTTCCATACTTCTTCCGCTGTATACGGCGGGATTTGCGGGAATTACGGCACTGCGATTTTGCGATCTCCGTGCGAAGGGTGAAAAACGGTTCGTAGCGCATATCCCGGCAATCGGCTGGATCATTTTAACGATCGCGGTGCTGCTCGCCACGGCGCTCTATTTCGTTGGTGCCTGAGGCTCTGACAGTCTTAATGGAATGAAGAAATATTGCAATAAGAAAACGTACCGCAAGCTTTTCTCTGTTGTTCTTAACGGAGAAATTAAAATGCAGAAACCGCAGATTGATTTTCTGCGGTTTTTTTGATATAATTGGGGCATAGGCTTAACCCGATGTGTTTGTAATACAAATGCGAAATTTGCGATAAAAGGGGAATATCAATGGTTGAAAAATCTTGTGGAACGATACCGTACACAATAAAAGATGAAATCATTTATTATTTGCTTATAAAAACAAAGGACAAGGGATATTGTGGATTTCCCAAAGGTCATGTTGAATCGGGTGAGGACGAAGAGGAAACAGCATTTCGCGAAACAATGGAAGAAACATCGATCCATGTATATATTAACAGTGAGTTTCGCTATGAGATGTCCTATCAAACAAATAACGGTAACCAGAAAACGGTTGTATACTTCTTGGCGAATTTCCAAAATCAACAGCCAAAACGAAACAAAAATTTTGAAGATTTTGATTATTTAATACTTCCTTTTGAAAAAGCGTACCAAGAACTTACTTTTGAAAATACAAAGCGGATGTTGGAAGTAGCGAATGATTTTTTAAGGGATGATGCTAAATTAGCCTTCTCCTGAGGGAGAATGGGGAACGGTGGATGAGAAGTCAAAATGGGAAACGCGATTCTGCATACAAAAAAGAAATCTCCCACAAATCGTTTGCTTGGTTTGTGGGAGATTTTCGTTATGGTGTTTTTTTCGATAAGAATATCGCGTTTTTGTCTGTAGTACGGTTGTTATTGTTTTTTTAATACCATTACAGCGGGAAAATTTGCCATCCGTTTTTGTTGTGTTTTCATTATCTCCCGAATTTTTTGTCAAGGAAGCGGATGTACGCCGCCCAGTCCTCGCGGGAGAGATAGTGCGTTCCTTTTCGGTAATGGTAGAGGACGGAACCCTCCCCAAGCCAGTCCCCCGGTTTTGGCATTTCATCGCTTGTGATAAGCCCCTCTTTGCCAAGGATTTCCCACGCGGAAGACGCGTGAAGGGTGGTGAGAAATTCGGACGTCGGATCGGCGGCGTGATCGAGCTCGGCAGAACCGACAAGCAAATAGCGCGGAGCGATCAAGGAGAGGAGAAAGCTTTGGTCGTAGGGCTTGTGATCTTCCATCTCGCCGCGGTAATTTTTAAAGTTTTCGCAGAACCAGTCGTAGGATCCGAATTTCAAAAAGTCGTCGATGCGTTCTCCGGTACCGTGCTTGGAGGATGCCGCACCGCCGTAGCCGGAATTGTTGGAGATGGCGGCAGCAAACCGTTCATCCTGCGCGGCGCACCAGAGAGCCGTTTTTCCAAGCCGCGAGTGTCCGATGACGGCGACTTTTTTTGAGTCGACGTCGTCCCGTTCGGTGAGGTAATCGAGAATGCGGCTCGCTCCCCACGCCCACATACCGATCTTTCCCCATTCTTCGGGTTCGCGGTTGTCCGTCGTACCGAAATGCGCGGCGATTCCGTCGGAAAAATCCCCGAAATACTTGTCGTTCACCATATCCTTGTAGTCGACGACAACGAGTGCGTATCCGTGATCGATGATCTCCTCAACGGGATCGTATCGGTGTGGAGCAAGACCAAAGGCAATATGAAGAAATACGGGGGGACATGGCGTGTATACGGGAACGAATACCTGAATCGGGAAATGCCCTGTGCCGTATTCCGTTTCGTACGTTAATTCAAGCAGTTCGCTTTTGCATTTTCCGGCGCAGGCATAAAATCCGGCGGATTTTTTCTCTGCGGTGACACGGACGGGAACGTTCGGGGTGTGACCGTAGGAATACGTCTCAAGGAGAGCGCGCATTTCCTGCTGTCTTTGCGTAAAGGTTTCGGCGGTCACGTCCTCCCCGGCGGCTGTTTTTAAAATGGGGAGGTAATTTCTTTCGCCAAGGAGAGTTTTTAGCATAGTCTTTCCTTTCTTTGGGTTATCCGTGAGCGGATCAGAGCATATGTGTGTGCTTTACGACCCACTGTTTCATTTTGATGCTGAGCCAGAAGGAGTAGATACCGAGGGTGATGATCGTGAGGAAGAACCACTTGATGTAGTTCCCAAACAGTTGTCCGCCCGTTCCGTCAAAGGTGAGGCGGCGGCCGTCGATGATGGTGTGCTTGGCGTACCAGGATTCCTTGAGACAGACAGCCCAGGGGGTGCCGAGTCCGAGCGTGAAGGTGATAATGAGACACTGCAGAATGCCGATACCGATCATTCCGAGCAGTCCTCCGGTAAATTTCGATTCCATAGGTTTCCTCCTTGTTTTATCGTATTATAAAATTCGTGTCGGGGGAGTTCCCGCAAAGATCTGGCGGGCGTTTTCCGTGAGATCGGCAAACGTGAGAGGACGGCTGCGCGGCATTGTGTCGGAGGGATTGAATTTGACTTCGTACATCCATACGCCGTTGTAGCCGATTTTGTTCAGTGTGGCAGCCATTGTCACCCAGTCCACGAGACCTTCGCCGGGGAGCCAATGCTTCTCATCGATAAAATCATAGTCGGAGACGTGGAGCGTGATGATCTTGTCCCCCAGTTTTTCCATAAAATTCACGTTGTTGTCGATTAAAAGATGGTTCATATCAAAGCAGACGCGCAGCTTGGAGTTCGCCGTGAGGAGAAGGAGCATTTCTTCGGCGGTGTTGCCAAGGCAGGTGCGCGGCAGATCTTCGACCGCCAAAACGGCGCCGTGTCTGTGGGCGATCTCTGCGAGCTTGTCGAGATATTCCATAGAATATGCCAAACGGTCCGCTCTTTCCGACGGGGGGATAGGCTCGCGGCTTGGATGAATGACAAATTTGTCAATACCGATGTCGGACCCTTTTCCGATCAGCTCCGTAAAATAGCGGATCGCGTTGTCGCGAGACTCGGCTTCTAGGGCAGAAATGTCAATGGACATAGTGGGGGCGAGGTAGGGTAAATGATACGACCATAGACGGAGCTGATAACGCTCAGAGAGGTCGCGCACTTCCTTGTAGTTTAACGATTTTTCTTTTTCGTAGGTCATGGAAACTTCAATGGCTTCTGTGCCGCTTTCTTTCAGTTCGCGGAAAGTCTCTTCCGAAAACTCAAAGGAAGCGCTGGAAATACCGATTTTGAACATACTAGCGAATACCGCCTTTCTGTAGGTGATTTTGTATAAATTTATTGTATCATACTCCTCACATCGAGTCAAGAAAAAATTTGATTGGTTAAAAGCGGTTTTCTTCTCCCGCATAAATCCTCTTTGCATTACCAAAGCCCTCGGGCATTCTTTATCCTTTGCGCGCCGTTTACGGCTTCGATGCCGTACATTACGAGATTTCCTATCCCGTCGCCAAGGAATATGACGTACCGAGCGCCGCCGCATACGTTTGGGAGCACGACGTTACAACGATCGCGAGAATTTTTCGAGCGTTTAGAGTAATTTCGTTTTTTTGCTTATCGGTATTTCGATGACAAACTGACGGGGCTTTTTTGAAACCGGAAGATAATAAAACTATGCTATTCTTATATAAGAGAAAGTTATTGATGAAGTTGGGGATTGATATTGACAATCCTAACGGACATTGGTATACTAATTTTGAAAAAAGTTTTTTATTTTGACGGAAGGAATTGGCTATGCTCAATATATTTTTATCAGAACCGAGACTATACGATTCTCAACTTAAATTTCGTTTGAATCTCGCTTTGGCACGTATGAAGCAGTACCCGATGGATATGAACTTTATCATGATGGATCTCGAGCGTCCGCCGCTTCGCCAACGTCACGCGGATCATTGTACCTATGATTTGACAGGGCGTACGTTGTGGTTTTATGCGCTTGCGGACGGAATAAACGGTGAACATATTGAAGATCTTTATGAATTGTACGAAAGAATTATGCTTCAGAAAAATCCGTCCGGTACATTTGCGAAGGGCTATGGGCTGGAGATGAAGCCAAGCGATGGAGTCGTTCACAAAGGAAGCCATTTTATTACCGCATTGGTTTGTTACTATGATCTTACCGGTGATATGCGTTCTCTTCGGGCAGCAGAGGATGCCGCGTTATATCTCATAAATAAAGACGATGAATTCTTCAGTATGGATCCCACCCGCCCGAATTCAATGAGATGTTGGATGACGGAGCCTTTTGCGGAGCTTTACAGAGTAACGAAAAAAGAAATTTATCTGGATGCCGTCAAGCGTTTGGCGTTCAAATGTGTCGGTATCATTGACGGTACACATTCACACGCCTATATGACCACACTGCGTGGGATCCTTAAGGCTGCTATTTATGCGGATGATGACGAATTGGCAAGCTTTGTTAAGACACGTTACCGTGAAATTTTGGATAAAAACTGTATATTACCGAGCGGCGACGTTTGTGAGGCTTTGCCGAGGTCATCTCGTAACGAAGGCTGCTCTATTGCGGACTGGATCATGCTGAACCTGTATTACGGAGACTATTTTGGAGACGATGAAGCATTCGTTCGTGCGGACCATGCTCTGTGGAATGCATTTTATTTTAATCAGTTTATTACCGGTGGATTTGGACATCGTTGGGTTCAGGAACGTGGGTATCGTGCGTACGTAGAAGAAGCATGGTGGTGCTGCACAGATAACGCCGGAACGTGTATGGCGGATCTTGCCCGTCATGTTGTTACTTGCCGTAATAATGAATTAAAGGTAAACTTCCTTATTCCGGGAAATTATAAGGTTCATACAGAACAGAGTGAGGTGCGGGTTGACATTACCACTTCGTATCCTACCTCTGCCTATACGATCATTCGCGTGGAAGGCACGAAGGAGGATATTGCACTAAGAATCCCCGATCATATCAAATGTGTGACAAAGAGACGTATCGAGACGGTAAACGGTTATGAAATACATCTTGACGGTGTTATGGGTCATTATATCGAGGAACATTCCGGAAAATACGTTATGAAGTACGGCCCCTTAATCATTGCGCCAATGCTTTATATGTATGAAGCAAATCCGCTTGAAAACATCGAAAATACCATTCCGAAAGGATATATGCAGGAATCGTTGGCGTCTAAAAACTATTCACTCGCGCCGGGTAAAAAAGACGAGAATGGATTCTATTCGCTGAGGCATAACCCGATCGAGTGGATCATGTACGAAGAAGGAGAGATGGCAGGTATTGGAGGTGGGGAGGTTGCCTCGGCAACGGTTCCGGTTGTTTTCCCGAATGGAAAAAGAAGCGAACTTTATTTCCAGCCCCTTTGCAGTCAAACATCGAATTTGACCCTTAAAGATATGATCTATTGCTTTGACACCATCGAAGAATAAAAATAACGGATTGAAAGCGGAGAACAAAGGAAGACCGAGTGGTCTTCCTTTGCTTTTTTAAAACTCTCAATTACCTTTTGTGTTCCTAATAAACTACAATCAAAAAACGGAACGAAAAAATGGAATTTATAGATTAGCCCATTCATCTCTTGAAATTGCAAATACCTTCGTAATTTCATTGATCTCATCAGTAAATTCATCTACTTGTTTACAACCATAGGAAACCGCAGTTTTAGCTGACGGCTCATTTGTATACTTCATATAGGAATAAATGATGTTAAAGGGTGTGTTGTTAAACGTCCAGTCTCTGACTGCAATTGCAGCTTCTTTTGCGTATCCTTTTCTTTGTTTATCTGCTCTTATATGATATCCGATTTCAGGTTTTATTTGCCCGTTGATTGATTGCATTGTCAATCCGCAATCACCTATCATTTCGCCTGTGTCCTTCAAACATACCGCCCACAAGCCAAAGCCAAAT
>JAZRNC010000244.1:0-2714 GCA_045647965.1 Eubacteriales bacterium
CCTCATTCCCCCTCGTTCCGCAGGGTGACAAATCCCTCCTCCTCATTAACTCCGGTATGGCTCCGATGAAGAAATTCTTCACCGGTGAGGTGGAGCCGCCCAGACGCCGCGTTACGACCTGTCAGAAATGTATCCGTACTCCCGACCTTGAGAGAGTAGGCCACACGGCTCGTCACGGTACGTATTTTGAAATGCTCGGTAACTTCTCGTTCGGCGACTATTTCAAGAACGAGGCGATTCCGTGGGCGTGGGAATTTCTGACGGTAACTCTTGAAATTCCGGAAGAGCTTCTCTATCCGTCCATTTACGAAGAAGATGACGACGCGTTTGAACTCTGGAATAAAAAGATCGGCGTTCCCGCAGAACGTATCATCCGTCTCGGTAAGGCGGACAACTTCTGGGAACACGGTACCGGTCCCTGCGGTCCTTGCTCCGAAATTTATTTCGACCGCGGACTGAAATACGGCTGCGGCAAGCCCGACTGCAAACCGGGTTGTGACTGCGACCGTTTTATGGAGATCTGGAACAACGTATTCACCCAGTTCAACTCCGACGGCAAGGGCAACTACACCGAACTTGAACACAAGAACATCGACACGGGTATGGGACTTGAGCGTCTTGCTTGCGTTATGCAGGGCGTAGATAATATGTTCGAGGTCGACGGCGTGAGAAAAATTCTCGATAAAGTCGTTGAGATCTCCGGCAAGACCTACGGTGCCGATAAAGATAACGACGTATCCATCCGTGTAATCACCGACCACGTACGCGGCGCTACGTTTATGATCTGCGACGGCGTTATCCCCTCCAATGAAGGACGCGGATACGTGCTTCGCCGAATCCTCCGCCGTGCGGCTCGTCACGGTAAGCTCCTCGGCATCAGCCGCGAATTTTTGACGGAAGTATGCGACGTAGTGATCGCAGAAAACGTAGCGGGTTATCCCGAACTTGCCGAAAAGGCAGATTACATCAAAAAAGTAATGTCGATCGAAGAAGATCGCTTCAATGCAACGATCGATGCGGGTCTGTCGATCCTCTCCGACCTCGTTCGCAGTGCGGTTCAGGCCGGCTCCGGCACGATCTCCGGCGAAGAAGTATTCAAACTCTACGATACGTTCGGTTTCCCGATCGACCTCACGCGTGAAATTGCGGAAGAAAGCAACCTCACGATCGACGAAGAAAAGTTTGCGGAACTGATGCAGAATCAGAAGATTCGCGCAAGAGAAGCAAGAGCGAATATTTCCGGTTGGAGCGAAGCGTCAAAGAGCCTCATCTCCGACCTTGCAAAAACGGAATTTACCGGATATACCGATTTCTCCAGCGAAGCGAAGGTTATCGCAATTCTTTGTGACGACGATTCGGTTGACGTGGTTTCCGAGGGAGACTGCACCGTTATCCTCGACCGTACTCCCTTCTACGGAGAAGGCGGTGGTCAGGTGGGCGATACCGGTACGATCCACGCAGACGGCGTGCTCCTCAACGTATACGATACCAAGAAGACCGACGGCGTTTACCTCCACCTCTGCACCGTGGCAAACGGTACGCTGAAGGTTGGGGACAGCGTAACAGCGGATATTACCGACGCAAGACGTCAGGCAATCAAGCGCAACCACTCCGCGTGCCACCTGCTTCAGGCAGCTCTTCGCCGTGTCGTTGGATCTCACGTCGAGCAGGCGGGTTCTTATGTGGATGACGAACGTCTCCGTTTCGACTTTACGCACTTCTCCGCGATGACGGACGATGAACTTCGCAGAGTGGAAATGCTCGTTAACGCCAATATCCTCATTGGCTGTGACATCGTAACACGCGAGACCGATATGGAAACAGCGCGCGCTGAGGGAGCTATGGCTCTGTTCGGCGAAAAATACGGCAGTGTTGTTCGTATGGTTAAGATGGGCGACTTCTCCACGGAACTTTGCGGCGGTACACACTGCTCCAACACGGCACACATTGGTCTTTTCAAGATCGTGTCCGAAGCATCCGTTGCGGCAGGCGTAAGAAGAATCGAAGCGGTAACGGGACTTGGCGTTCTCGCACAGATCGCGCACCGTGACGAACTCATTTTCGAAACCGCAAAGGTACTGAAAGCCAATAATACAGCGGATATGCCCTCCCGTGCGGCATCTCTCCAGAACGAAATCGCTCGTCAGAAGCACGAGATCGACTCGCTCAATAAGCAGATCGCAGATATGAAGATGGATGCGATCCTCAGCGGTGCGAAGGCTGTTCGCGGCGTACGCTTCGTAGCGGCGGATCTTGGTGCGGCGGGAATTGATTCTGCGCGTGCAATCTGCGATACGATCAAGGATAAGTTTGCGGATATGGTAGCGGTATTTGCCGTACACGATGGTGATAAGCTCAACTTCATCACCACGGCAGGAGCCGACGCTGTGAAAGCAGGTGCTCACGCAGGCAAGCTTGTTGGCGCGGTAGCGGCTGTGACCGGCGGTAAGGGCGGCGGACGTCCCGACAACGCAATGGCAGGCGGACGTGATATCGCAAAAATCGAAGAAGCACTCGCTTCCGTAGAAACCATCCTCGACGGTATGATTAAGTAAAAGAAAATAAAATAAAATAAAACGCGGGGGAGGAACTTTTTGCAAAAAGTTCCTCCCCCGTACCCCTTCTTCAAAAAACTTTGAAAAAGGGGAAAAAGAATATGGTAAATCGAAGGGCGGGGGACATTTTCCCCCGTCTTTTGTTATGTTTTTCTTTAT
>JAZRNC010000245.1:0-7463 GCA_045647965.1 Eubacteriales bacterium
GTATAACATGACTGTAAAAATCGGTGCGATCATTAAAAAGCTTCGCACAGAAAATAATATTACACAAGACACCCTTGCGAATGCACTTGGTGTTACACCGCAGGCAATTTCACGTTGGGAATCCGAGGGAGGATATCCTGACATCGAGCTTCTTCCGGTACTTGCCGATTTCTTTGCTGTCAGCACTGACGAACTTCTTGGATATAAGCTTTCCGAAAGAGAAGAGGAACTTGCAAGAATCAAAAAAGAGATGGATCGGCTGTCGGAAGTTGGAACAGCAGAAGAAATGCTCGCTTTTGCAAGACAGGCAAATGCGTTGTATCCCTCAGATTGCGAAATAAAAAATGACCTTGCCGGTTGTATATATAATATTTGGGACGACAACCGTGATCCGGGGCTTCAGCGAGAAATGGAAAATCTGTGTTCATCCGTAATTGCGGAATGCCGTGATGAGGATATCCGATATGATGCCATCTATCTCTTGGTTCAGGTTTACAGAAAAACAAAACAATGTGAGAAAGCATTGGAAGCCGTCAAAATGCTCAAGCCTATGAAATACTACCGCGAATCGGTACTTGCCGATGGCATCGGTGACGGGAATACAGAAATTTATAAACAGGATGAAATCGATAAACTCACCGATGCGTTGGGACTCGCAATTCGTAATTATGTGCTGGACGATGAACTGCCGAACGATCCGTCAACGTGGGACAGAAAAATTGAGATGCTAAACATTTCAAGTCAGCTCTATTTCATGATATACGGAGAAAATCTGATGTTCAATCACACTCGGATTGCGTACAACTATTGGCTGATCTCCACCTATCAGATCGCACAGGGAAAAGTGGATGAAGCACTCTTATCGCTTGAACAGATGTGTCATCACGCGATTGAATATGATAAATCCTATCAAAACGATCACGGAAAGCATTACACTTCTATCCTTACCAATAAGCTGATTTATCCGGAACCCGGCAAAGATTTTCACGAGCTCACAGAGCATACGAATTGTTATTATATGCTTGAGAGATTACAGCATAAGCGTTATGATTGTGTGCGTAATGATCCGAGATTTATTGCGATCACAAACAAACTAAATCAATTCGCCAAATAATTGTTTTATGACTGCGCCCTGCTTTGTGCGGGGCGTATACTATTTAATGAAATCGTCGTTTTTACATAAGGTTTCACATCATATAAAGACAGCGGTATAAATTCCACTTTTGCTCGTTACCCTCTTTACTTTCCCCTTGACCCGTTCGCATTTTTGTGATATAATACCCACACAAACAACATTTTGAATGACACCGAGGTAATAGAAATGGAAAATATTACGATACGCCGCGAAACCGAAAACGATTATCGCGAAGTGGAAGAACTCACCCGAAGAGCGTTTTGGAACGTATACGTCCCCGGTGCAAGTGAGCATTATTTCGTCCATATGATGCGCTCGCACCCCGATTTCATACCGGAACTTGCCTTTGTTCTGGAGCTTGACGGAAAAATCATCGGCAATATTATGTATACAAAGGCATGGCTGGAAGATGAAAATGGCGAAAGACGAGAGATTCTCTCCTTTGGTCCTCTTTGTATTGATCCCGCATACCAGAGACAAAAACTCGGTAAGCTACTCATCGAGCATTCGTTTGAGGTTGCAAGAAAGATGGGTTACGACGTTAATATCAACTTCGGTAATCCCGCCAACTATGTCGGCCGAGGATGTGTAAGCTGCAAAAAGAAAAACGTCTCGTTCGTATTTGACGGCAATTTCCCGACGGCACTTCTCGTCTGCGAACTTGTTCCGGGTGCACTTGACGGCAGAAAGTGGATGTATATCCCGAGCACCGCCGCAGACTGCTGCGATGATACCGTCGCTGTGGAAGCCTTTGACGCGACATTCCCGCCGATGGAAAAAGCGTGGATGCCAAGCCAGGAAGAATTTTATATCTACCGTCATTCTTCGGTCGTAAGATAACAGAAATGCCGATGAGGAATCCGTTTTCCCCATCGGCGATTTTTATTTTTATTGATTCCCAAAAGATGCGGTGGCACATTGTTACTTACGGTAGTAAAATTTCATTCCGAACAGCGCCGCGTCCTTTTGTTTGATATAGTGCATATTATAGTAATCCACCGTTTCCTCAAAGGTGGAACCGTTTGCCAAAAGCAGATCTTTTATTCGCGACTCAACATTCGAGATCAAAAGATTGTTATTCCCTTCATCCGGCTTACAAAGCAGCACCACGTAGTCGTTTTCGGAGATATTTTCCGTCATAGTGCGATAGAATTCGTTCGTCGGATGCTTCTCTGAGAGGGATTCGAATTCCGCTTTTGTAATCATTTCGTGATACATCGTGCCGTCGCTGAGGAGCAGATCGAAGGAGAGTGTGTCCCATCGATCGGTTTTTGTAAAGAAGTCCTTCGTTGTATCCGTCACCGTGAACACGACGTATTCCACTTCTCTCTTGATTTTTGTCACAAGGAATTCTTCCCCCGTCGCATACTTGAAGAGTGAGATCGGTGTGTCGTATGAAACGTTATCCCCAACCGCAGGAATTGTTATGCTGTCCACGATCTCGCGGGGATCCTCTACCAGCATACTGGTTGCCAGATCGGGATTCTTTGCCTTTTGCAGAATAGTGCTTATCATATTTTGTATGATCTCCAATCTACCCGCAATTCCCGTTACCATACCGGAATCATTTGACTCCTGTGGAATACTGCTTATCACTTTTTCTATAACTTCCATATTTTTCGCGGAGATCATATGAATATCGTCATCGATCAGTGTGTAGGAATAATAGATTCCGTCTTCACCAAAGAATGAATAGGTGGTATGACCGTTGAAGGAATGTGCTATTGTGTTCTTGTTGTAATAGGAAATATTGGTGTTTCCGAGGAAAATCAAATACGATACGATTGCCGATTCCCGAGTGCGTATGCTAATACGATTATCCATTCCATTACGCTCAATACTCTTGATTATATTTGTGTTATCTGTATCGGTGTCATCGCTCACAATTGGATATTTGAATTCCAGTCCCTCTTTTACAAGCAGTTCGTCAATCGTCGCATACGTTGTTCTCTTTTTATTGTTACGAAATACGATATTCGTGGAGGATCCTACGTCAAGGTTGAGCGCATTTGTAACCATCTCACGCAGCACCGGGCTTGCTGCAAAGACGGAAACGCTGGCGCAAAGAATCAGTGCCGCCGCGAGAATGAGTCTTGTCATCGGTCTTGTGTAATTGTTTTTACGACGTCTGACCTCTTTGCGTAACGCCCTCAGCCGCGCATCTTTGATTTTCGCGGACGGTGCATCTTTTCCCTCGCGGATCTCATCAAGCATGGCATTACACTCGTCAATCCACGCCCAATCTTGTTTGTCCTCTGTCTTCTCCAGTTCCCGATCCACTTGTTCCATCAGGTACTTTTCCCATTTATCAAGTTTTACTGACTCGCTATAATCGCCTTTCATAATACTTCTCCTCTCATTTGTCTGTTTCATTTTTTATATCTCATCCTTCAGGTTCCCTGTTCAAAGTCCGTCAAAAAGCCAACACGAACAAGAGTAATTTAACAAGCCGTCGAAGCTTGTGCTTCATTCTTACCGACCTTTTGTGAAGCGCTACCTCGGATACACCGTATTTTTGTGTCAGCTCGCGGATTTTTCGTCTCTCCACGCATACGTCGACGTAGAGCATTTTTTCTTCCTCGCTCAGAGAATCAAGCACTTTCTTTTTATATTCAAGCTCTTCTTCCTCCGACATTTCCCCGAGTCCCATAGGATCCTCGTAAAAGAGCGCTTCTTCAATGGATTTATCGGAATCCCCGATATCAATCCCATCGAGTTGTTCGGTGAATTCCCGTTCCTTTCGGTTTCGCTTATAGTAATCAACCACGATATTGTGCGCCGTAGAGTACAGCCATTGCTTTGCTTTTGTTCGGTCAATTTTTTCGTATGCCCCAATAAAAGCGAGAAATACGTCCTGCGTCAGATCGTACGCATCTTCATCCACACAAACGTGTCGCCAAATATACGCGTATATTCGATCGTAATACCGGCTTATGGATTCGTTAAGTTCATTGATAGTTGTGTTCATACGTCATCCTTTACGTCTCCTGTCCATTCTTTCACTGCTGTTTTATTATATCATATTTCAAGCAATTTTTGACGTCCTCCTCCTCTCATTTCAAGCCTTCACTTATATAGTCTTCCGTTTTTTGAAATTGGACATCTTCCGTAGAATTATTTTTTTATTTTCGTAGACTTTTTTCCGCGTTTGTGATAGAATACCTATAATGGAATCTTCCGCAAAACATATTTTGAAAACGATCCCGAAAAAATATAAAGAAGGAGAACAACATGCTTTATAAGAAAAATTTATCCGAAAAACTCTCCGAAGAGCTCTTTCAAAATCCCACATCTGAATATCGCTGCACACCGTTCTGGGCTTGGAATACACGACTCGATCAGGATCACTTGAACCGCGAAATCGAAGCAATGAAAGAAATGGGTATGGGCGGCTTCCATATGCACTCTCGTACCGGTATGGCAACCACATATCTGAGCGAGGAATTTATGGATCTCGTGCGCGGATGCGTAGAAAAAGCGAAAAGTGAAAATATGCTCGCCTGGTTGTACGATGAAGATCGGTGGCCCTCCGGTGCCGCAGGAGGTATCGTCACAAAGAATTACCGCTACCGTCAGCGCTCCCTCTTTTTCACGATCACACCGTTCGAGGATGCGGTCGATTTTGAAAACTCACTTGACACGGGAAAACCCACGCTTCTTGCGGCATTTGACGTTATCCTTGATGGCAACGGCTTGCTCGCTTCCTCCAAAATGATCGGTGAAAACGACCTCCCTGTCGGTACAAAATGGTATGCCTATCTCACAACCGCCGAAAATGACAGTTGGTACAACGGACAGTCCTACCTGGACACCTTATCGAAAGAGGCAGTCGATGAATTCATTCGCGTCACCCACGATGCGTACGCCGCGGCGGTTGGCGATGATTTTGACGGTGCCGTCCCCGCTATCTTTACGGATGAACCGCAGTTCGCCAGAAAAAATTGCTTCAATTTCCCCTCGGACAAAATGGGCGTCCAACTTCCCTGGACTCCTGATCTGCCCGTCACCTTTGCAGGCAAATATCACTACGATCTGATCGAAAAAATTCCCGAATTATTCTGGGATCTGCCGGACGGTAAGATCTCCGTTGCCCGTTACCACTTCCACGACCACGTCTGCGACCGTTTCACCGAAGCGTTTGCCGACAACTGCGGTCAGTGGTGCATCGATCACGGCATCGATATGACGGGACATATGATGGAAGAGCCAACTCTCCTTTCTCAGACCTCCCGCCTCGGTGAAGCAATGCGTTCCTATCGCAAATTTGGTCTACCAGGCATCGATATGCTCTGCAATAACATAGAACTTTCCACCGCCAAGCAGGCACAATCCGCCGTACACCAATACGGACGCGAGGGCATGCTCTCGGAACTGTACGGTGTTACCGACTGGGATTTCGATTTCCGCGGTCACAAATTCCAGGGAGACTGGCAGGCGGCGCTCGGTGTTACCATCCGTGTTCCGCATCTGTACTGGGTCTCTATGGAAGGGGAAGCCAAGCGTGACTATCCCGCCTCCATCGGGCATCAATCCCCGTGGTATAAGGAATATTCCTATGTGGAAGATCATTTTGCCCGTGTTAACACAGCGCTCACCCGAGGCAAACCCGTCGTTAATGTCGGTGTGATCCATCCCATCGAAAGTTTCTGGCTGCACTATGGTCCTAAGTTTACGACCGAATCGGTACGCTCCCAGATGGAAAACAATTTCACCACGATCCTTGAATCCCTCATCGGCGGTCTTGTCGATTTTGACTTTATTTCCGAATCCCTTCTTCCCGATCAGATCGGTGAGATCACGGATAAAAAACTTCCTGTCGGCGTGATGGCATATGACACTATCCTCGTTCCTGCACTGGAGACGATGCGCCGCACGACGTTTGAAATTTTGAAGAAATACCACGCGGCAGGCGGTCATATCGTCTTTATCGGTGACTGTCCGACTCTCCTTGACGCCGTTCCATCAAGCGAGATCCGTGAATTGTACGACGTATGTGAACACGCGGCATTCAACCGCAACGATATTTTAAAATCCGTAGAATGCGATCGTATTCTCGATATCCGTAATAGTGACGGTACTCTTACCTCCAATCTCTTGTACCAGATGCGGCGGGACAACGACTGCGATTGGATATTCATCGCGCATCTGACGGAAAACAAAAACAAATTCATCACAAAGCCGCAGGAAATCCGTATCTCCATCAAGGGTGAATACACACCCGTTCTTTACAATAGCCTGAACGGCGAGACGGAACCGTTATCTTACACAACCGAAAACGGATGTACCATCATCCGACGCACCATCTTCTCCCACGACAGCATTCTCTTAAAGCTTCTGCCGCAGACGGCTTCGTCCCCCTCCCTGCCGACAACCTCACTGAAACAGTTCCATCCCGCGCAGGTCATCCGTGGCAAGGTCCCCTATGAGCTTACCGAACCCAACATTCTTCTGCTTGATTACGCGGAATATCGCTGGGACGATATGGAAGAATACCGCCCGCTCGAAGAGATCCTGCGTCTCGATCAGATCGCTCGCGTAGAAATCGGACTTCCAAAGAAAACCCGTGCTCAGCCCTGGGTCATCGAAGAACTGCCCCCCGAACATACCTTGACCCTGCGTTTCCGTATTATGAGTGAATACGCCTGCGATACCATCTCATTGGCAATTGAAAAAGCGGAAGATCTCACCATTACGTGGAACGGCGAAAATGTGAAGCCGAACATAACCGGTTACTTTACCGATGAATCCATCAAAGTCGTTCCGCTGCCCGCACTGCGCGTGGGAGAAAACGAACTTGTTGTCACAATGCCGTTCTCAACACACATCAATGCAGAATGGTGCTATCTGCTCGGCGACTTCAACGTAAGACTCGAAGGCTTTGTTAAGACGATCACCGCACCAACCCGCGAGATCGCATTCCAATCCGTCACGACACAGGGTATGCCCTTCTACGGCGGCAATATTCTGTACCGTACCGAAGTCGATGTCCCGGAAGATTGCACGATGGTTATTCGCTGCGGTACCTATCGCGGAGCCGTCGTCTGTGTGGAAATGGATGGCCGTGATCTCGGTCATATTGCCTATGAACCGTACACGCTGACCGTACAGAATGTCTCTGCAGGCAAACACGTGGTCGTTTTCAATGTCAACGGCAACCGCTACAACTGCTTCGGTGCTCTCCACAACGCAAACCTTGATGAACGCTGGGCAGGCCCGCAGATCTGGCGAACCGGCGATCGCAAGGGCACGATCGGTGATGTCGTTCTTGAGAACGGCACTCCCACCGCCGTCTACTATCCCTCTGACCGTTGGTGTGATGAGTACCGCG
>JAZRNC010000246.1:0-2462 GCA_045647965.1 Eubacteriales bacterium
GTAGAGTTTAGAAGCAGACCTTACGAAGAATGCCTCTCGGGTATCTCGGTTACGCATTATCCAAGATATCAAATAGATATGACCTTAAAGGCTGGTGAAACTATATTTGATAAAATGGGTATCGAATATGACGAACTGAGAAAAATGGACAATCCTGTTGCGCCCGTTTCAAAGTATTATAGAAGCTTGCTGAAACCTGGTGAGAGTCTATGGTGGGCTTCGGGTGACAATGTTGAGAATACTGTTGCTCCGGCTACGGTTCGGTTGTGGAGCGCATTGTCACACGAAGCGAAAATGAAGTACACTGTAAGAGGTTACGCATTATTTCCCGAAACTCTATCCACGGTAAGAGATCAAAAGAAATATCAGAGATACGCTTTGTGGTTAGCGACAGAATGCGGTATCATAAATACCTGCATCAGAGATAGTTTTTCAGCCGGTGGTCAAGTAGAAATATCTACTGTATATGGAAAATTCGAAAAAATGCCGGCTGCATACGGAAAAGTCGCTAAACACAAAGACTTAATTATTGAAACGATCTTGGCTTCTTCAGAGGACATGCTTAAGGAGTATTGGGGAGTTAGAACCATTAAAGAGAATCGCCTTTTGCAGTGGTGTGAATTGGTAGCTTCTTCTGTGGATGCGCAGTTGAGTTCTCATCAGGTTTTGCAGCTCTTGAAAGGAATTTTTGTTTTGTAAAAGTAGGATTAATTATGAGAGTATGTAGCTTGTTTAGCGGGATTGGCGGAATAGACTTAGGATTTATTCAAGCTGGATTTGATATTGTCTGGGCGAATGAAATTGAAAAATACGCTGCGGCTACATACTGTCATAATTTTGGAACGACGAACTTTTTGAAAGCGGATATAAGAAAAGTTGATGTGGATACTATTCCGGCTTTTGATGTGCTTGTCGCGGGATTTCCATGTCAGTCCTTTTCAAAAGGTGGAAAAAAGAGAGGATT
This sequence comes from Eubacteriales bacterium, assembly GCA_045647965.1. Lineage (GTDB taxonomy): Bacteria > Bacillota > Clostridia > Oscillospirales > CAG-272 > UMGS1696. The sequence continues at coordinate 965 of JAZRNC010000246.1, forward strand.
TGATGACGAAAGAGGAAGTTTATTCTTTCAAGTTGTTCGCATAGCGCAATCAAGGCGACCTCGAATAATATTTCTTGAAAATGTGGCTAATTTATTGGAACATGACGAAGGAAAATCATTTCTGACGGTATATAATGCCTTAGCTCCATTAGGATACTCATTCAAGTATCAAGTGTTAGAGCCATATGAGTACGGTGATGTTCCTCAAAGAAGATCAAGGATCTTCATAGTATGTTTTCTTGATATAGAGGTGTGCGATGGATTTTCGTTCCCCGAGCGGATCGAGTTGAAACAAAATCTAGCCGACATGATAGATCGTTCCGAGAAACACAGCGAGTGTTATTATTATGACGAGTCGCATCGTAACTATCAAGAGTTGTTACCGCTTGTAACGAGAAACGATTGTGTATACAAGATTTATGATTGGGGCGTATCGCGTGATGCCTATACAATATGTCCGACATTAACGGCGTATATGGAACGCTGTTTTGAGCGCGTTCCCATCATTCATGATGATTATGGTATTAGACGATTGACACCGTATGAATGTCTCAAACTACAAGGCTTTCCAGATGATTTCAAATTCGCTCCAAACACGCCAATGCGAAACGCATACAAACAGGTTGGAAATTCTGTTTGCGTGCCGGTTGTTAGGCGAATAGCAGAACAGATAAAAAAGGTGATGGAATGAGTGTGACAGAAGTTGTGGCGGCCCTTATATGGGATGACGATAAATTTATGATATGTCAACGCCCGGCACACAAGGCGAGAGGACTCCTTTGGGAGTTTGTTGGTGGCAAGGTTGAGCCGGGAGAAACAAAAGAACAAGCTCTTATCCGCGAGTGCAGAGAAGAACTCGCTGTGACACTGTCCGTTGGCGATGTATTTATGGATGTCGTACACGAATATCCCGATCTTACGGTGCATCTGACTTTGTTCAACGCAACGATAGCCGAAGGTGAACCGCAGAAGCTGGAGCACAACGATATCCAATGGATCACGCCGAGCGAGATACCAAACTACGAATTCTGCCCGGCGGATGAAGAAATACTTGCAAAGATTTGCGAGGTATACAAATGAAAAATTACGAAACCGAAGCTCGCTCCCGTTGGGGCACTACCGCCGTCTACCGCGAGCACGAGCAGAAAACAAAGAACTACACAAAAGAGAAGTGGGCAGAGGCAAACGATGGCATGATGGCTATCTTTGCCGAGTTTGCCGCTTGTAAGGCGAGCGGTGCGAGTGCCGATTCTGACGAGGCACAGGCGCTTGTAGCCAAGCTCCAGGCACATATCACCGCCAACTACTACACCTGCACCGACGAGATCCTTGCAGGGCTTGGCAAGATGTACGTTGCCGACGAGCGGTTCAAGAATAACATCGACAAATACGGCGATGGAATTGCCGAGTTTGCGGCAGAGGCCATTGAGGCGTATTGCAAAGTGATATGAGTTATCGGTATATCACGCTCCGCGAAAAGCCGGAAATCATGCAGGCC
>JAZRNC010000247.1:0-2671 GCA_045647965.1 Eubacteriales bacterium
GGGGATTACCCCGATGAAATTATTATAGCATACTTTTTTGGGAAATTTAATATGGTTTTTGTGATTTTTTGCGCTCTCTTGGGATAAAACCATAGAAATCTTAGGGTGATATGTGGTTTTATTTCAAAATAACTCAAAAAAGCATAAATACCATATATGCTTTTGCCACAGAATCTGCTATAATAAGAACAAATACAAAAAGAATGAGAGGTTTTTTTATATGAATAACCGCGAAAGAACATATAACATTTTACACTACAAGTCGGTCGACCGCCTGCCTGCCGTACATTTTGGGTACTGGGATGAACTGATCGTGGAATGGGTGGCACAGGGACACGTGAGTGCAGATCGTGTGAATACTCCGGGGGGAAGGCGTGAGCTTGAAGCAAAGCTTGGCTTTGACTTCGGCTGGGAATCCTATATTGGTCCGACAATAAACTTGTATCCGAAATTCAAAGAAAAGGTACTTGAAACACTCCCCGACGGTTCGCGTAGAATTCAGAACAGAATGGGAGTGATCGAGCGCGTTAAGCCGGGGATCGTGTCGATCCCGTCGGAGGATGATTATCAACTCAAGGACCGCAAGGCATTTGAGGAGCTGTATCTTCCGAAGATGCAGTTTTCACCCGAGCGGATCGATCTTGAATTTTGGAATAATTTCAATAATACCCGCGATGCCGAAAATCCGGTCGGGCTGTTTCTCGGCAGTGTGCTCGGTCATATCCGCGATATGACATCGGTCGTTGGTATGAGCTATCTCCTCTACGACGAGGATGAGGAACTCTTTGCCGACATCGTGGATACGTACGCCGAGATGCAGTATCAGTGTGCGAAGGCGGTGCTTGAGACGGGGGCGAAGTTCGATTACGCGCACTTCTGGGAGGATATCTGCTTCAAGAACGGACCGCTTCTCTCCCCGAAAATGTTCGATGAACTGTGTGCAAAGCATTACAAAAAGCGTACGGATCTCTGCCGTGAGTACGGCATTGATATCGTTTCCCTCGACTGTGACGGCGTGATCGGTGAGCTCATTCCGACGTGGATCGAAAACGGCGTTAATACGATGTTCCCGATTGAGGTTGGCGTATGGGGTGACCAGTTTGCCGCGGCAAGAGAGACATACGGCAAAAAGCTCCTTGGCGTCGGCGGTATGGACAAGACCGTATTTCTTAGAGATCGCGCGACGGTGGATGAGGAGATCGAACGCATGAAGAGACTCTCGGCGGAGGGCGGATTTATCCCCTGTCCCGACCACCGCTTGATGCCGGGCACGAAATTTGAGCTGGTACAGTATTATACGGAAGAAATTAAAAAAATTAAGCTTTGATCGGTGATAGATCGGAGGTGTTTTTTGTGGGAGAAAGTCCGAGATTTACGAAAAGAGAAAGACTTGAGGATGGAATTCTGCACACCGAGACGGTATATCGCGGCGGTGACGAAGCGCAGCTCCCGCTTCTCTGCACCCACGACGTGCCCGAGATCAGTCTGATCGTGGAGGGAAGCGGTACGCATCGGGTTCTCGATCGGACGTACCCTTGTCTCGCGGGGGAGATATACATCACAAACGCGGACGTTTCCCACGGATTTGCGGCATCGGAGGAGGGAATGACCGTGCGGCACATTCTGTTCGATCCCGCCGAATGGTTCGAGGGGGAGCTTTCCCAGAACGAGAGCGATCGCTTTTGCTACGGCGTATGGCGGGACAACGCGGCGTGGGTGTACGCGATTCCCGGAGAAACGGTGCGCGAGTGGATCGAGGGACTTTTTGATGCCGTGGAGAGGGAATGCGAAAAAAGACGAGACGAATGGCGTGATGCGGTGCGCTCGATTCTGTCGCTGATCCTCATTTCGGTGGGACGGTACGTGAGCGTGACCGAAAAAAACGAGATAGACCCAAAACCAAAAGAGTGGAACGTGGTGACCGCGGCACTCAGTATGGTACGAATGAACTACGACGACTGCGAGCTCACCCTCGGTTCGATATCGGATTCACTTTACGTGAGCAAATCGCATCTCAGCCGTCTTTTCAAGCGGGTGACGGGCGAGCCGTTTTCTGCGCATCTGCGACGGGTTCGTATGGAAAACGCCTGTCGTCTTCTTCTTGAGGATGAGCTTACTGTCGAGAAGATCGCTCAAAAGATCGGACTTCGCGACGTGCCGACGTTTTACCGTTCGTTCCACGAGGTCGTCGGGATGACGCCGAATCAGTATCGCGCGCAAAAAATGAGCGAAAAAACGCCGGTGCGGACGGCAGAGGAAACAGGGACGCTGCTTTCCGAGATCGCCGACAACATCGAAAACGGCCGATCGAAAAACGTACGTGAGCTTGTGTCCCGTGCGCTTGACGAGGGGTATTCCGTGAAGAAGATCCTCGACGACGGTCTATTGTGCGGGATGAAGTGCATGTCGGAAAAATTCAAAAATAACGAAGTGTACGTGCCCGAGGTGCTCATTGCCGCCCGTGCGATGAATATCGGAATGCAGATCCTGAAGCCGTATATCACGGAGGATGCGGACGTATTCCGCGGCAGAGCTTGCATTGGAACGGTGAGCGGGGATCTGCACGACATCGGAAAAAACCTCGTCGCTATGATGATGGAGGGGCGCGGTATCGAGGTGATCGACCTTGGATGCGACGTTCCCGCCGAGCAGTTTATTAAAACCGCGATCG
>JAZRNC010000248.1:0-3317 GCA_045647965.1 Eubacteriales bacterium
ATATATTCTTTAAACAATTATACTCCATCCCATCCTCTCGGTCAATAGCAAACGGAAATTCCGTAAAAAAAGACGAGCATTTCCGTTGCAGATTCCCATCTGCTCGCAAAATGCTCGTTTCCCTATAACTTTATTCAGCCAATCGGTTCGGTAATCATTTCCGCCTCGATATTCACCGATCCGTTTCCACGCACGGTGCGAACGTAATGAACGCCATCACTCATCCCTGAATATACCTTGAGGTTTTCGTGATACGGAGCTTCCGCCACGAAAGAAATCCCCATCGAAATGATGCGGTGATTTTTCATACCGTCTTCTATGTATCCGCATATCATATCGGGATATTTGGTATTGTTCATATGCCCGTTCATATCAATGTCGGCGTATTCCACCGTTTTTTCTCCCACGAGACGCATGGATACTTCCTCGGGAATACGAAATCTCGCCGGAAGATCAAGTTCGATCATGTCGTCCGTTCGATACGCAAAATCAAATTCGTTCACCCGGTGCAGCTTGCGATCCTGAATACCGACAAGTGCCCATACCGAAACCGCCTCTGCCACGATTATCCCTTCTCTGAGAATGCGGTAACAACGGTTGAACTGAACCCCACGGGATTCACACGCCCACGTCTGTACCTCCAGCACGTCGTGCGAATAGATCGGCTTATAGCTGCTGAGGCGAATGCGACTGAGAATGAACGAATATCCTTTGTCGAACAATTCTTTGTACGACGGTCCATCCTCTTCCATCGCGCAGTTTGCCGCATCCTGCATATATCGTAACATATTGGAAATCGAAAGCACGCCGTTATGGTCAACGTCATTGGCGTTTACTTTATATTCGCCCATCCATTTCATATCCACACCTCATTAGGAGAAAAGCAGACAGTGGGCAAAACTCCACTGCCGACTGTCTGCTTTACGATTTTTTATTTTAGAACTTTAATGAAGCCATTCAAACAATTCGCCGGAAATTACAGAGTACCTGCAGAACCGAGAACGTTTGTGATCTTGTGAAGAACGGTCTTCTTAACTTCATCACGAGCAACGGAGAGGTAGCTTCTGGGGTCGAATACTTCGGGCTGAGCGCTCATTACGCGGCGAATACCTGCGGTGAGAGCAAGACGGATGTCAGAGTCGATGTTGATCTTACACCCCTCCATCTTAGCAGCCTGACGAAGCTGTTCTTCCGGAATACCAACAGCGTCGGGAAGCTGTCCGCCGAGAGAGTTGATTTCGTCAACGTAGTGCTGCGGAACGGAAGAAGCACCGTGAAGAACGATCGGGAATCCGGGAAGTCTCTTGCCGATTTCTTCGAGAATGTCGAAACGAAGCGGCGGGGGAACGAGAATACCCTTTTCGTTACGTGTGCACTGTGCGGGAGTAAACTTGTATGCACCGTGGGATGTACCGATGGAGATCGCAAGAGAGTCAACACCTGTACGGCCTACGAATTCTTCAACTTCTTCGGGCTTTGTGTAAGAAGAATGTTCTGCAACAACGTCATCTTCTACACCGGCAAGAACACCGAGTTCACCTTCAACAACAACGCCGTGAGCGTGAGCGTATTCAACTACCTTTTTGGTAACTGCGATATTTTCTTCAAAACTGTGGTGAGAACCGTCGATCATAACGGAAGTGAAACCACCATCGATACAAGCCTTGCAGATTTCAAAGTCTGCGCCGTGGTCGAGGTGAAGTGCGAGGTCAATACCTGCATCAGCAATCGCAGCCTTTGCGAGAGCGAGGAGATATTCCTGCTTTGCATACTTTCTTGCGCCAGCGGAAACCTGGAGAATAACGGGAGACTTTGCTTCTCCTGCAGCATCGGCGATTGCCTGAATGATCTCCATGTTGTTGATGTTGAAAGCACCGATTGCATAGCCGCCTTCATATGCTTTCTTGAACATTTCTTTTGTTGTTACAAGTGCCATTTCAAACTCCTATCTACTAATAAATTTTTATTTTTCTAACTATATTATTTTACACCAAACCACCGAAAAAATCAATATAAAAACGAAAACTGGCGAAAAATTTTCTGTTTTGCGTGATTTACCAATAATTTTTTTTGATAATTTATGAATTTTCACTTAGGTTGTAAAGTTTAGCTTGTAAAAATATTGCAATTTCAAAAGATGTGTGTTATAATTTTCGGAGAGGAACTCTCTTTTATTAAAAAATAAATTTTTATGTATAGAAAGGTGTGCATTATTATGGCTAAATCCAGACTCGTCGGCGATTATCCCGTAATCGGTATTCGCCCTACCATCGACGGCCGCCGCGGCCCGCTTAAAGTTCGCGAATCTCTCGAAGATCAAACAATGAATATGGCGAAAGCCGCTGCTAAACTCCTGACCGAAAACATTAAGTATTCCAACGGCGAACCCGTAAAGGTTATCATCGCCGATACCACAATCGGTCGTGTTAGTGAAGCCGCTGCCTGCGCTTCCAAGTTCAAAAAAGAAGGCGTAGACATCACTCTCACCGTAACTCCTTGCTGGTGCTACGGCTCCGAAACTATGGACCAGGATCCCAGTACCATTAAAGCTGTTTGGGGCTTCAACGGTACCGAACGTCCCGGCGCTGTATACCTCGCATCCGTTCTTGCTACACACGCACAGAAGGGTCTCCCCGCGTTCGGCATCTACGGTCACGACGTACAGAACCTTGATGAAGTAACGGATATTCCCGCTGACGTTCAGGAAAAGATCCTTCGCTTCGGTCGTGCTGCTGTTGCAGTTGCTACGATGCGCGGTAAGTCCTACCTCCAGATCGGTTCCATTTGTATGGGTATCGGTGGTTCCATTATCGACTCCAGATTCATTGAAGAATACCTTGGTATGCGCGTAGAATCCGTTGACGAAGTAGAAATCATCCGTCGAATGACCGAAGGCATCTACGACCATGCAGAATTCGAAAAGGCTATGGCATGGGTTAAGGAAAACGCAATCGAAAGCTTTGACAAGAACCCCGAAAATATGCAGCTTTCCCGCGAAGAAAAGGATACACAGTGGGAATTCGTTGTTAAGATGATGGTTATCATCAAGGACCTCATGAACGGCAACCAGAATCTCCCCGAGGGCTGCGAAGAAGAAATGGTTGGTCACAACGCCATCGCAGCAGGCTTCCAGGGTCAGAGACAGTGGACGGACTTCTATCCGAACTGTGACTTCCCCGAAGCAATGCTCAACTCTTCCTTCGACTGGAACGGCGCACGTGAACCGTACATCCTCGCTACCGAAAACGACGTTAAGTCGGAGGCCAAGCGGTCTTAGGAAGACAACCAACCCAGACAACTCCTTGGCTGACAGAAAC
>JAZRNC010000249.1:0-2194 GCA_045647965.1 Eubacteriales bacterium
AGGAGGTCATTTACGATGAGTATAAATGACATAAATAGTTTATCACATACAAAGTGGAATTGCAAGTACCATATTGTGTTTGCGCCAAAATATCGAAGAAAAGTTTTCTATTATGAAAAGCGTGAGGCAATAGGAAAGATACTTCGGCAGTTATGTGAGTGGAAGGGCGTAAAGATAGTAAACGCAGAAGTATGCCCGGATCATATACATATGCTGGTAGAGATACCGCCAAAGATATCAGTATCGAGTTTCATGGGATATCTCAAAGGGAAGAGTAGCACGATGCTGTATGAGCAATTCGGCGAGCTGAAATACAAATATAGGAACCGCGAATTTTGGTGTAAGGGATACTACGTTGATACGGTAGGAAAGAACGAGAGCCGAATTGCGGAGTACATATCCAACCAATTGAAAGAGGATATGTTAGGCGAACAGTTAACGATTAGCGGTGTAGGCCCGTTCACGGGCAGCAAGTAACAGTCCCCGCGCAGCTGGCAGCCCGTATAAGTGCGTTCTACGCATCGCGAGGATAATAGGGCTACGCCCGTATGTGAAAAACCACCCGCTTGGCGGGTGGATGTTTATTTGCGAAAAACATACGGGACTGAAAAAATCAGTCCCGAAAATAGTTATTTCCCATGATACAGGCTGTTTACCTGATATCTCGGCTCGCAGGTGAGGTTTATACCTAATTTCTTGAACGTTTTCGCATCTATTTCCGCCAGAATAACGGAGGAATGCACCTCACAGCCGGAAAGCTTGTCAAGCTGCTCCAGTGATCTTGCCGCAAGAGGAGATGTGGCGGCGCAAATGGAGAGGACTATCAGCACCTCGTCTGTGTGAAGTCTCGGGTTGCGGTTGTGGAGATAGTCCACTTTAAGATGCTGTACCGGTTCAATAATTGACGGTGGAATAAGCTGAACGTCATCGTCTATATCCGCAAGCTTTTTTAATGCGTTGAGAAGCAGTGCCGCCGATGCGCCAAGAAGCGATGAAGTCTTGCCCGTTACAATAGTGCCGTCGGGAAGCTCGATTGCCGCGGCGGGGGAGTTTGTGGCTTCCGCTTTCTTATTTGCGGCATCAATTACAGGGCGGACGGCAGGTGAGAGATTTGCCTGCTTCATTAAAATATCCAGCTTGTGCACCGTGTCGCCGGTTGCCATATTTTCTTTCTGATCGCACAGGGCGGTGTAGTATCTGCGCACGATTTCACGGTAGGATGCCTCGCAGACCGCATCGTTGTCGATAATGCAGTTTCCAACCATGTTAACGCCCATATCCGTTGCGGATTTGTAGGGCGCAGCTCCGAAAATGCGCTTGAACATGGCATCAACCACAGGAAAAATCTCAACGTCCCGGTTGTAGTTGACTGCGGTCTTTCCGTAAGCCTCAAGATGGAACGGGTCGATCATATTTATATCGTTAAGATCCGCAGTAGCGGCCTCGTATGCCATGTTTACGGGGTGTTTCAGCGGTATATTCCATATGGGGAAGGTTTCAAACTTTGCATAGCCGGCTTTTATGCCGCGCTTGTTCTCATGATAAAGCTGAGAGAGGCATACAGCCATTTTTCCGCTTCCCGGACCGGGCGCGGTGACCACAACAAGGCGTCTGGTGGTCTCAACAAAGTCATTTTTACCGTATCCGCTGTCACTGACGATAGTTTCAACGTTGTAGGGGTATCCGTCGATGGAATAATGGTGATACACCTTTATTCCAAGCTCGCGAAGCTTGTTTTCGAATTTTACGGCATTGCTTTGGGAGTCAAAACGGGTGAGAACCACGCTTCCAACGTAAAGACCGATATTTCTGAAAGCGTCTATAAGGCGCAGCACGTCGAGATCGTATGTGATGCCAAGATCGCCTCTCACCTTGTTCTTTTCGATATCGTCTGCACTTATGGCGATTACAATTTCGGCGTCATCCTTTAATTGGAGAAGCATTTGCAGCTTACTGTCGGGGCGGAATCCCGGAAGTACACGGGACGCATGATAATCGTCAAACAGCTTGCCTCCGAATTCAAGATACAGCTTGCCTCCGAACTGAGCGATACGCTCACTTATATGCTTTGACTGCATTTCAAGATATTTGTCGTTATCAAATCCGATTCTTGCCATGTGTCGGTCACCCCCGTCAATAAAACTCACATACTATTATAGCACATCTTAAATCCTTTTTCAACACCATTTTGAAA
>JAZRNC010000250.1:0-7578 GCA_045647965.1 Eubacteriales bacterium
CATTTTCAACAAATACGGTCTGAAAGCTACGTTCAATCTCAACTCCGGGCGATTCGGCAGAGCCGGTGTTTTGGCTCGGAACGATGTCAAAATCTCGAGCATAAAAAACCGCGCCGAAGATATAAAATACATCTACGATGGTCATGAAGTGGCAGTTCACACGATAGACCATCCGTACCTTCCCTCTCTCAAGGACGACGCGGAAGTGATCCGTCAAGTGGAGGAAGATCGAATTGCTTTATCCGAACTCGTTGGTTACGAAGTTCTCGGTATGGCGTATCCGGGTGGTGGTTTAAACTGTAACGCCCACGTCGCAGAACTCATCAAAAATAACACCCCGATCAAATACGCACGTACCGTTCCCGTAACGTACAGCTTTGATCCCTATCCGGATCTCTATCAATACAAAGGAACGCTGTACCATCACGAAGACTGGGACAGACTGTTTGAGCTCGGACAAAAATTCCTCGAATCCGATCCCGATACCCCCGAGGTCTTCTATATTTGGGGTCACGCTTATGAATTTGATATTTACCCGCAGCGTTGGGAACTTTTTGATGAATTCTGCCGTATGATGAGCCGTCGACCTGACATTTTCTACGGAACCAATCTTGAAGTTCTCGGCAAATAACAGTTCACCAAAAAAACGGTAGTGCAGGACCATCCGTGCGATGTTTTCCTGCACCACCGTTTATTTTTTATTCCGTAATATTTTCCGCCTCAGACGGATTGTTCACACAAATCGGAAGAGAGAACCAGAAGCAGCTTCCCTGACCCAATTTACTTTTGACACCAAATCGTGCCCCGTGAAGCAGCAAAATATTTTTCACGATTGAAAGGCCAAGTCCCGTTCCAACGTTTGCGCGTTTATGGAAATCGTTGACTTTATAGTATCGTTCCCACACGAGAGGCAGATCCTCTTCCGCAATTCCGATACCGCTGTCGATCACTTCGAGAGTTACCTCGTTACCTGTCACAATCTGCCGAATACGGACTACTTTATCCTCTCCCGTATAGTTAACGGCGTTGTTGATGAGATTATACACTACCTGGAGGATGCGATTTTCATCTGCTACAACGAAAACATCCGCATCCGCTTCAAAAGTGACGGTATATCCCTCTCTCTCCACGAGTTTTGCGTAACGGGTGAGAGTACTGCGTACCACTTCCGTGAAATTGAATCCTGCCAGATTCAGTCGCTGACTTCTTCCTTGATAACGGGATACCTCGAGCATATCGTTCACAAGGGATGACAGACGATTGGTCTCGTCAATGACGATTTGCATATTTTCCGGTGTCGCTTCTCCCGGAAGATCTCGCATCGCTTCTGTATACCCGGCAATCATAGTGAGGGGGGTACGCAGATCGTGTGAAACGTTTGCGACAAGCTCCTTCTGCATCCTGTCAAGCTTGGAAAGTTCATATGCAGCTCTATTCAGCGTAATGGAAAGATTGTCGGTTTCCGTACACCTTCCGCCATCAAAATTCACCTGATAGTCGCCGAGCGCCAATTTGGATGCCTCAAAACTCATTTTACGGATGGGTCTTGATATCCATGCGGCAAGAATACACGCCACGATCACGGCAAGCACCAATAAGATCGCTGTAATATAGATAAGCTGCCATTTCAGAGTCTCAACACTCGACGCAAGGGGTAAGAGCTCCGCATTAAAAAGGATCATCAAATCGGAATCCCCAAGCGAAATTATTTTTGCCACGATGATATTTTCTCCGCTCTCCGCTGCTTCTTTTTCTTTCTGTTTTCCAAGCAACGATCCGAGCGAGAGACGTTCGGAATATTCCCCATCGTTTTCCATCGCGTTATCGTACATTCTGTTCAGCATATCGTCCGAGTGGACGTTATGAATCAAACAGAACGTGTTCACGTGAATGTCATTCAGATGCTCTCCGTACATCCATGCTCCGTCGTACGTGATATGATACGCACTTGTACATACGCCGTACTTCGTTCCCGTACTACCGAGGATTTCCTCAAGGGAATCGAGATCCTCCACCGAATCAAACTGCTCAGACGTCTCCAAAACGCAATCCGACAGTGAGGAGAGCTTCAAAGATTCGTAAATGTCGTCAAGCAGAACGATCTGGAAGAGCCACAGCACCCCGAGAACGAGCAAAAGGAAAATGGCAAACGCAAGAATGATTCTCACTCTGAGACTCATTCGAAATCCATGGCGTTCGCGAGTTTTGATTTTTTTATCTTTCCGCATCAAAACGATACCCAACTCCTCTCAGAGTAACGATGTAATCCGCGTAACGACCAAGACTCTTTCTGAGGAGTTTGATATGAGTGTCCAGCGTTCTGTCGTCTCCGAAATAATCGTATCCCCAGACCTCGCAGATCAGTTTTTCTCTGGTCAGGGCGATATTTTTATTTTTCAGCATATAGAAGAACAGATCGTATTCTTTGGGCGTCATATCTGCCCGTTTTCCATCGACGTACACGATGCGTGCCGTTAGATCTGCGCGAAGTCCACCGTCAGCAAACGAGATGATCTCGTTCGTTTGCTCGACCGCTGCCGGTTCTTCTGCTTTTTTTCGAACTCCCACACGCTTCATTACCGCATCGATACGAAGCATCAGTTCCTTCGGTGAGAACGGTTTCACCACGTAATCGTCGATTCCAAGTTCAAACCCGTTGATCTTATCGTATTCTTCCCCGCGCGCGGACAGCATAATGATCGGAATATCCGATATTTTTCGAATTTCGCGGCAGGCAGAAAAACCGTCGAGCTCCGGCATCATAATATCAATGATGATGATATCGTAATCGCCTTCTTTGACAAGCTGGATCGCACTCATGCCATCTCCGGCTTCGGTCACTTTATGTCCTTCAAAAACCGCGTACTTGCTAATGAGTTGACGTATCATTTTTTCATCATCCACAACAAGAATATGGTACATGTCATCCTCCATATAAAAATGATCTGATAAGAGTGAAAAGAGGGGGAATGCCTCCCCCTCCACTTGATTATTTGTTATTTACATCAAAATCGGTGATTCCTTTGGAACCGGTTCTGACTTCGAAATCCTTCGCGCCCGATTTTTCACCGTCCGAATTCACGAGAGCACTTTCTATCTCTTCCTTAAATTCGATGCTCGGTTCTACGTCGCTCGGTACTTTTTCATAGCAGGTTACGTCCACTTCCATCAGTTTACCGTTGCGGTAAATCTGGAATTTGAGAACGTCCCCGATGGATGAAGCGGAAACAATGGCTTTGATATCCGCAAATCCGGAAATTTCACTGTCATTTACCGCGACAACTCGGTCACCAACCTGAAGAACTTGGTCATTATATCCCTCGGTGAGTCCCGAAACGTACACGCCTGGCTTCATATTGTAGTAGTACAGCATCGAAGAATTCTGTACATCCGTGAAATTCACACCGATCATAGAACGTCCTCTGACGTAACCGTATTCGAGAAGCTGTTCGGTAATGCTGAGCACTTCGTTGATCGGAATGGCAAAACCAAGTCCTTCAATACCCGTGCCGCTGGATTTCGCATTAACAATACCGACAAGCTGACCCTTCATATTGAACATACCGCCGCCGGAGTTACCGGGGTTGACTGCTGCATTCGTCTGGATCAAGCTCATTGTTACGCCGCTCACCTGAATTTCACGCTTCGTGGCGCTGACGATACCGTTCGATACCGAACCGCCGAGTTCTCCAAGAGGATTGCCGACGATCACAAGTTCTTCACCAACGACGAGAAGGTCGCTGTCACCGCACTGTGCGGCCGTCAGATCTTTCGCATCGATCTTGATGATTGCCACGTCCATATCCACGTCGTATCTGACAACGGATGCCTTATATTCCGAACCATCCGTGAGGCGAACCGTAATGGCGTCTGCTACAGCGAGAGTTTCGGAATCAAGAATAACGTGAGAATTGGTAATGATATATCCGTCGGTGGAGATGATAACTCCGGATCCGGCACCCTGCGTAACGTACTGGAACCAACTGTTCGGCACGTTGTATTCGGTGGTGATTTCTACCACGGAATCCTTTACGATAGCCGCTACTTCACTGTACGAAAGAGTACTGTCGCCTGCCGAGCCTTTTCCGACATCCACTTCGGGAACTTCGCCGCCCTTGTAGATCACGACTCCGCCTTGATTCTCTGACAGAAAATCATCGACGTTGTTATTCACAACTTCGTTCACATCGCCGTCCACGTCGTATCGATCGAGGAGGTAACCGGCAAAATACGCGCCGCCAAAGCCGAAGCATCCGGAGAGGATGATCACACCACAGCAAAGAAGAGCGATCGCACCACGGGACATCGGTTTGCGAGGCTTTTTCTGCTGTTTTTGCGGGGGATAAGGAGTATACGCGATCTGACCGTTTGCCATATTGGGATTATAGTACTGATACTGCGGATTCTGGTTTTGGTTCTGGTTTTGTGCCTGATAATACGCACCACCCGTCGGTCCGTAGTAATATCCCGTCGGGGATGAGTACTGACCTCCCGCGGATCCCGTATCGCGTGTGTTTTGCGTCGGATTTTCATCCCGTTTTGCTGTCGTTTGTTCTGCTCTATTGTCAACCGGAGAAGCATTTTCTTCCGTCTTTATATTGTCCGTATTCTGAACACCGTTATTTTCATTTTCGGCATTCCGATCGTTGGTTCTTTCCATATCTTCCATAAATATTATCCTTTCCTCTGTTATATATTGCATTTGCTTTATGTCATAATTATAATTCCGCAATGTGACAGTTTCTTGATAATGTATGAAAGATTAGTTGAACACTTTAAGAAGATGAATTTATGTTGTTTTTCGGATTAGTTTGCAAGAGTAATCGTTACGACGAATCCGTCGGCGTTGTTTCCCTCGATCTCGTAATTCGAGTACATTTCACCGCGCGGAATCTTCACCTCGGTCTGACCTTCAGCCGCCATCGGAACGTAATATACAAGCCATCCGCCGCCTTCTACGGGCAACTCTGCTGTTTCAACAGCTTTCACCGTTCCGTCGGGAGAAATGTGAAGCATTCTCGTGTCAAACACGTAATTTTTGATGGCTTCACAATATTCTTCCCAGCAAAGTTCAAGTTTATTCACAGCAAGCGCGTGCGGTACACCGACAAAACGGAAATGCCACGGCTCATACGCAATTTTTGTAATTGCAACCTTGTCCTCCTGATAACGGAGAATGAAGCCGTACTCCATACAGTGCTCACCGAGCCAATGTCCGTTCTCATGGTCGGATACAGGGATCGTTGCGCCCGCATCGGTAAAGAACGTAAGGTCACATGCAAGGCCCGTATGATGCTCGCTGAATCCCGGATTTGCAACATAGTTTGCAGCGTATTCGGCACCGTTCTTTTCGACCTTGGAATCGTATACGCTCTGCTGTTCAGCAACGGTACGATGACCGCTTGTGATCATAATATCGTCGCATCCCGTAGCGTTCACGAATCCCGCTACCATTTTTTCAAGTGCTTCAAATGCCACTCTCCGCAGAGAAATGGAACTTCCCGCTAATTTAAGGGGACCCGTACGGTTTCCGTAAATCAGCATCGTCTCAACCGTATCCGCATCGGCATATGCGTGTTCTGAGTTGACAAGAACGAATTCGCCGTCGTCAATCTTGCTGCTGTCAACCATTACGGTATCAAAGAGAAGCGTGAGCGGCGGGTCATCGGTATCTCCGGAGGTATCGGACTGAGAATCGCTTTCACTATCCGATTCGGAGTCCGATTCGATCGGATCGTCAATGCTTTCACCGATATCCGAATCGGATTCAGTGGGATTTTCCGGATCGCCAAAATTCTTGATGATCTGACTTGCTGAAACAGCAATAATCACAACAAGAAGGAGCACGAACAAGATCGCGCCGATATTGACACGGGCTCTGTTTTTTCTATGGCTTGTACCCGTACGGGATGCCGTCTGCGGCTTTCCGGTCATTTCCGATTCTGCCGTATGTTTTGCATACAAGGACGAAGATTTTTTCGGTTCGTCATCGCCAAATATGGCTTCAAAATCATCTTGTTCCGCTTGTTTGCGGCGCTGTTCTTCCTCTTTATTGAGACGCATCGCTTCGCGGCGTGCTTCTTCAAGGAGACGGCGTTTCGCTTCGAGTTCTTCCGCGGATATCTGTCTCGGCTGCGTAGGCACTCTCGACGCAGGCTGGCCACCGTTCTGCGGACGAGGCGCACTATTCGGACGAGGTGCGGCGTTCGATGATGTACGCGGAGCCGACGCCATTCTTGCCGGAGCCGTTCCTTGCCCTGTCGTCGGACGGGGTGTACTCGGGCGCTGGGGAGCGGATTCGGCACTTGCTCTGACTTGCGGATTTGCAGCAGGTCCGCCTGGCTTGGAACCGCTCACCCGTTTTACAGCGGCAGCTTCCGAGACAGTTTCCATCTCGGACTTCACGGTCGGCTGTCCTCCGGTCACAGGTCTGGGTGCGCGATTCACCGTACGGTTGGCACGGTAAGGTGTTCCACCGGTTTGTTCTTTTTCAACCGGCAACGATTCCGGCTGATTCTTATTATTGGAAGATTGATTCACAACTACACCAAACTTTCTGTATTAAAATAAAATAAATGTCTCTACATTCATTATAAATTATCGGACAAAATAAATCAAGTATAATATCAAAATTTGAGAGAAAAAAGCAAAATATCGTAAAAAAATAACGCCCCGCACTCTAAAAAATGCGGAGCGAATTTTCTTTTGATTAGTCTTCCATAGCGTCACGGCGAGAAAGGTTGAATCTGCCCTTTTCGTCGATGCCGAGGAATTTCACTTTGATCTTATCGCCAACGTTGCAAACGTCTTCGACCTTTTCGGTACGCTTCTTGTCAAGCTTGGAAATGTGAACGAGACCTTCCTTCTTCGGTGCGAATTCAACAAATGCGCCGATCGGAATGATTCTGGTAACAACGCCTTCATAAACAGCGCCAACTTCGGGTTCGAAAATAATACCCTCGATCATTGCCTGAGCTGCAGCAATGCCTGCTCTTTCAATACCGGCGATGAAGATAGAACCGTCGTCTTCGATCGTAATGGTCGTTGCGGTATCTTCCTGGATCTGCTGGATTACCTTACCCTGCTTACCGATTACGTCACCGATCTTTTCTACCGGAATCTTCATCGATACCATCTTGGGAGCGTATTCGGAAACTTCTGCGCGAGGAGCGGGAATCGCCTTCAGGATAACTTCGTCGATGATATAATCACGACCCTTGTGTGTTACAGCAAGTGCTTCCTTAATGATTTCGGGAGTCAGACCGTCGATCTTGAGGTCCATCTGAATGGAGGTAATACCCTTGTGTGTACCTGCTACCTTAAAGTCCATATCTCCATAGAAGTCTTCCAGGCCCTGAATGTCGATCATCGTCATCCAGCGATCGCCTTCTGTGATAAGACCGCAGGAAATACCTGCAACGGGAGCCTTGATCGGAACACCTGCGTCCATAAGAGCAAGTGTGGAACCGCAAACAGATGCTTGTGATGTTGAACCGTTGGAAGAAACTACCTCAGATACAACACGGATAGCATAGGGGAACTCTTCCTTGGAGGGAAGAACAGCTTCGAGCGAACGCT
>JAZRNC010000251.1:0-3360 GCA_045647965.1 Eubacteriales bacterium
ATTCGTCCATTTTGTCACCTGTACCGATACGTTATGATGATATGTCAAATTGATTATATCACATTTCCCCAAAAAAATCAAGAAGCATTTACCATACGCAGTCGAAAAACTCAAAATAAAAAAATAAAATCACCATGTTCATAATGTATTCATTACATTGTGTTATAATTATATGGATTATTATGCGTTTTCGAAAGGTGCAATATGAAAAACTATAAAAACAAAATTCTTCTCCTCTTTTTGTGTATCGTTTTAATTTTTACAGCAACATCCTGTAATGATAAATCCGTTTTGAAGAGCTCAAAAAGCGAACTCGCTGCTGTTATGTCGATCGGCGGGCTTGATGTTCCTATGGAATTGTATCGCTACGTCGCTCTCAATCAGAAAAGAGACCACTACGACGGAGACGATGCTGACTTCTGGGTGAATGGTGCCTCTGACGAGCTGAAAAATGAATTAAACGCTGCCATTGAATTATCGCTGAAAAAAGCATACGCCAACGCTGCTATGTGCGTGGAATACGGTATCGATATCGATAACGATTACATAACGAAATCCATCGACTCTCAAATGAAAAATCTTTACGCTTCTTATGAAAACGATTACAAAGCGTTTGAAAAAGATTTAACCGACAGCTATATGACCGACGGCGTGTACCGTTTCTTTATAAAAAATGAAATTCTGGCGGACGAGCTTATGTACGTATTACAAGAAAAAGGCATCCTTCCCAGTACTACCGAAGAATTTGATCCCATCATAAACAGTCCTGAAATCATTCGTGTAAAACAAATTCTCATTTCAAGTGACAACGGAAAAAGCGACGACGAAAACTATCAGTTCGCCCTGTCGATTCTCGATATGCTGAATGATGGAGCCGATTTCGATACCTTGATCGGAAAATACGGAATGGATATGGCTATGTTCAATAACCCCGATGGCTATTATATCTGCCATGGACTCTACCACGAAGAGTTTGAAAAAGCCGCCTACGGTTTGGAAGTGGGCGAAACCAGCGGAGTAATAAAAACAAATGCCGGTTACAGTATCATTAAGCGTTACAAAAAAGACGCAGATTATGTGAAACAGAATTTTGATAAAATATCTGACGATTATCTGGTCGGTCAGTATAACATCCTTCTCGATGAATTTATGAATGATTTATCCGTCGAATACCTCAAAGGATTTGAAAAAATCGATGTCCTTACTATAACGATGAAGTGAGATTCAAAGTATGCCTATTAAGTATTATCGCCGTCATCAAAACGGCAAAAGAATAAAACGGTTTATTTTTCGAACGTTTTTTATTCTTTTTATGGCGATCGTAATTACAGCTTTGGCGATTATTCTCGGGAATCTTTTGCTGAAAAGATTCGAAAAGGCCGAAGAAATTGCGAACATTCCCTCGCAAAATAACCCGCAAGATGCTGAAACCGATGAGTTTATCTATGCGGATATTGAAAAAAGTACGTATCCCAAAGTCTTCGGCACCACCATCGATCCATCAAACAATGGGGGAATTGACAATATTGTGAACGAGATATACGCGCTTGCCCCTCATTATGACGCGTTCGCACTCGTTATTTCCGACAAAAACGGAGCTCTTTCCTACACTTCGCCAGCCATAGCGGATGCGATTGGTTTACCCGTCGAAGAAACGTCAGATTTAATGAGATATAAAAAAATCACAGAAACCGTCGGTTATCTCGATATGAAATCGACCGCGATCGTATATCTCACTGAGGATGATTTACAGCATTCCCTTACTCCGAAATATCTCGGAATTTTATCTGCTGAACTTGTATCGCTTGGCTTTGATGAAGTTATGCTCATTCCGCAGGGTATTACCGAGGAAAATTTCTATTCGGACACCTCCCTACGTCTCATACGCCTCCTCCGCACGATGGACTCCCTCATTCCCGAAACATCTGCTCTCGGTCTTGTGCTGCCGTCCCAGGTTTTTAACGACATAAACAACACAAAGCAGATTCAAATTATCTCGACCTATGTATCGTTTCTTGGTGTAACGTTCGATAAGCCCTACGGTGCAGACGACGCGTACGCAAAAACGAAAAAAGCAATCTCTACCCTGCTCGGTAACTTTAACATATACAATCTGAGAGTAATTCTCGACGACGACAACATCAATTACGTTGCTGCGCAGTATATTGCTTGTAAAAATAACGGCATAACAAATCTGCATTTCCTCAAAAAAGTGATCCCTTCTGAACTTTTCTATGATTACAGCGCAATTGATCCCGATAAAAAAGCTGAAATGACGGAAACGGATGTTATTCCGATGAATCCGTACGCTACCACCACTTCAAACAATTAAAGCACCTCGAAAACTCAACTCTGCTGATCGAGTGAGGTAAAATTTATGAGCGAACTTCCTTGTTTATTGTTTTCAGAATCATGTGAAATATGTGACAATGTTGGTTTTTTCAAGGCATTTCCTGCAGTCGGCACTTTTGAGGAAGCAAAAAACGAGTTTTTCGGTTCCCTCAGCCGCAGCGCCCGTATGGAATTTCGAGAATTTTGCACTGCCGCAGAGTCGGATCTTGACATTATCGATCGTTACAAAATTTTTCCGCTGGTTGGTCTTACACCGTTTAAATACGCTTTCTGTGAGAAATCAACCATAGCGAACACGGGTGTTATCGTCGTGTTTTTTGCCGCTCACGTATCCGATTTTCACTCTCTGATGTCACCATCATCCCAGTATTATTCCACCATCACAGGAAAGCTGATTCATGACGTTTTAAGCATAGAACACAGTGGTATACGGAATCAAATCTCTCCCGAAACTTATGTGGCACTCTCCCACATTCCCTGTATGTTCGAAACACTGCTTTCCGATGAAAATCCGAGAGTAATGTGCAGTCTTCCAAAAATTATCGAAACCATTCTCTCGAATTTAAAAAACGAGCCGCTTTTTCGCGAAACTCAAATGAAATCTTCCAGAAAAGAAAGCGTGTCTGAACGGGATATACACACTTTTGAGTTTCCCGTAAAACCGTTCATCCATATTATGACCGTATGTATGACCTTGCTTAATACGCTGTCGAGCGATCACGTCATTGACATAACCACTTATTCATTTGCCTATGCAGGAGAGGTGGAATTTTCGACGCAAACGACACGAATTCCTGACGGGATTTTTGAGTTTTCCTCCCTCGCCGCTTTGGCAAGTCAGATTCCTCTGCAGAAAAATCTCGCAAAAATAGCGGATATAATCTCCTACATTTTTGACGAAAATTTGACAGTTCGATACGATATCGCGACGGGGAGACTGAGAATAACCGTTGGTCTTGGCTTTGAAAGGCAAACTCCCCCTTCATTCAAGTACAGCAATCCGTATGC
>JAZRNC010000252.1:0-3033 GCA_045647965.1 Eubacteriales bacterium
CTTGCCTCCATCCTTCACACCGTCGTTTCCCAGCAGCTCATTCCTGACACAAACGACGCGCTGATCCCTGCGTTTGAAATTATGACGACGAACAATGCCGTCCGCAACCTCATCCGCGAAGGCAAAACGCATCAGCTCCCCGCCGCCATCGCCCAGGGAAACAACGACGGTATGCTCTCCATGGATCAATCCCTCGTAAATCTCTGTCTCGCCGGCACGATCACCAAAGAAACCGCACTGCTCTATGCGGACAATCCCGAACAAATAAAACGCCGCCTTGGATAAAAAGGCAGTACAAGTGAATTTTTGGGGGAAGTCCCTTCCCCGAGCCAATGTCATTTAGATAAGGCACATTAAGTTTAGATAAGTTTAACACAAAGATTCCTCGGTTACTTAAAGCAATCGAGGAATTTTTGTGTCTATCTATAAAGCAAAGTTGCTTTGTCTCAATTAAAAAAGAAAAGCCCCACACAAGGCGGGGCGAGAGATTATGCAAAGCATTCGGCGTATTTTGTGTTCTTGCGAAGCTCCTCAACAATGTTTTTCTGAAACGTTCGGAGTTGCTTTTCCCAAAAATCGTCTCCCAATGGAGCGAGGTCTCCTTTGTCTATCTTCGGCAATGCCGAGACTAACGGCGCAGAATATTGATATTCACCTTCATTATAGATGCGTTCATACTCCTTGCAATGATCAAAACCTTTGTCAAAATAATTCAGAATATCTTCCAAACAGCCATCGTTGTCCATTTCATAGTGAGCCAAAGTCAAATACAACTGACCGATATCCCAATGCCATCTTCCACATCTACCGTCAATAAATACGGTTTCGTAAAGCTGAATAACCGACAAAAGTATTTGACTTCCGTATTTAGAAGATGATACCGCAGGTCTCAAGGCTACTGATTCGGAAATGGCAAATCTCAGATTTGAAAGAAGAGCCATAATTCTTTCACCTTGATATCTTGCTTTTTCTTCACCGACTGTTGCCAAGGGCAGCAACACTTCTTTGGAAATGACCAGTGCGTTTTGATCGTTAGCAAGTGCTTTTGCTTTCTCATATTCACCCATTCTACAATAAAGCGGTGTTATTTGACGAATGGCAATTTCGCGATCTTCTGAAGCTGGATTTGATTTCAAAAGTTTTTCATAAACGCGAACAGCTTCTTGCCAATACATGTTTTGGGAGTTATATTCAATATCATCTTCTATGATACCGGATGAATCAGAAGGATGCCCTTTGGCTCCGTATTTATTCCAGCCCCACATATGAAGCGCCTGGGCGAGTTTCAAAAGAATTTTAGGTTCATTCGGAAATTCTTCCGAAGCAGCACGAAGCATATTGACACATTCTCCAACATCTTCTGATAAACTTCCTTGATACATTGTAAATCCCTGTTTGGTGAGTATCTTGGTAGCATTTTCAAGAATAGTTTTGATCTTTTCTTCTCGTTCATCGTGATATCCGAATAACTCGTCAATCGAAACGTGGAAATAATTTGCGATAGCAGGAATCATCTCCATATCGGGATAACTGCCGCCCGACTCCCAGCGCGAAACAGCCTGCGCGGTTACGCCGAGGGTTTCTGCAAGATTGTCTTGTGTGCGTCCATCGCGTCGGCGCAGTTCTCTGATTTTATTACCTAAGTTAAGTTGCATAAACGCTCCTCCTTGAAATAGTTATCACCGGTGTAATTATATTATAACACATATCGGTGAAAAGACAATTATCAAATAGTTGTTTACGACTCAACCAATGTTTGACTTCGTTTTACCCCAATGCTTGCGACCAAGGTGAGCATAGTTTATCTAAACGCCGGTACAAACAAATTTCTGGCGTCCTACCCCTTTTTCCAGAGTTTTTTGAGATGAGGGAGATGGGTAAAGGGGATGGTAGATTAAGGAATCAATCAATAGGTATTCCTTAATTTCCCATCCCCTTTATTATTTTTGTTATTTTCACTTATCTACAGTGAGAGAAAGTACGCAGTGCACGACCCAACGAACCTTTTTGTCCCCCGTTTGACTGCACGTGGAAAGGGTGAGCAGTTTGTCGCCCTCCTTCGCGCTGGGAGTGATCGTCGAGGAGACTACGGAATTGTTCATGCAGAAATTGAAGAGGGTCTGCTGTGCGGCGGATTCCTCAAGTCCAAGCCGCCAGCTCGGTCCCGTCACGTCCGCGTCGTAGGCGGAGAAAACATCGTACCGTTTTACACCATCTTCCGTGAGGATATACACCGACGGATGTTCGGCAAGATAATCGGGATCGCGATATTTTTTGAGAGAATTGAACATGGAATCATCGTACATACGGTGTCCGTAGATGATCGTATGAAAATCCGTCAGACTTTGCGAAGAACGGTAGTCAAGGTAGATCGAACCGACGGGATTCCACCACTTATCCCACGAATAATTGAGGTAGTGGGTGTTATCTTCCCCTTGTACCAGCGGATACGAGACGGATGTTCCCGGAATTGTAATCCAGCCGATCACGTCCTCGTTCACTTTTTTCAGCGCCGAGAGATCGGTTTTTAAGAGTTCTTCCGCGTAGGCGTCGCGTTCGATCGGTTCCGGTTCCGTTTCCACGGATTCTGTGGCAGTTTCTTCATCGGCCTCCGAAGAGCTCTCGCTTTCCGATTCATCCGGAAGAACATTGTCCGATTCGTTTGGCAAATCGCTGTCCGCCGCCCCGCTTTCCCATTCGTCATCGGTATCGAGCGTGAAGCTTTCGTCTGCGCGATCCGTGTCCGAGTCCACGTCATTTTTCTCGCCTTCATCCGAAAAATCCGAGGAGTCCGTCGGACGAATATCCATGGACGGCAGATCGATCATCTCTCTTGCGCTGTCGTACGAACGATCCGAGCGCATTCCGTTGACCGCGTGCAAAGCGGAGCCGCAAAGACTGATCGCAAAGATCACGCCAAGCAGCCAAAATGCTACGGTGATTGTTTTTCTCTTCATAACCATCTGCCTCGATTTCTTCGGATTTTATACGGGAAAGAGCTGAGGTTCAGTTTCCCAAACCTCAGCTCCGTTT
>JAZRNC010000253.1:0-3304 GCA_045647965.1 Eubacteriales bacterium
GGCGCCGATAGCAGAAACGAAGAAGTCCGCGAGTGTGTTCCAGTAATGGATGGCGAGGTACAGCAGAAAGATACCGACGCCGATTTTTACGATGGTCTTGGTTTCGATTTTCATAAGTTCTCCTTAGCGGAAGTTTTTATCGAAAAAGGGGGGCGCATTAAGAGAAAGTCCCTGAAATGCGTCCCCTTTTTTATGTTCATGTCGTTTGTCGCGTCTTCTTTTCCTTAAAAAACGCGGAGAAAAAGAAACAAAAAGAGAAACTTTATAGACGCATTGGGGATTTCGACCGCTGTGCAGATCGAGGAGGAAACTTGTCCGCCTCATCCCCCGATTTTTGAAAATGTTGGGTCAAAGCTTTTGTGCTTGCGACACATCCACTTGTACTGCCTATGATGCAAAGAATCGGTTCAGCGATTATCGTTGACAATCTTTGTCAATCAGAGGAAAGGTACGAATCATAGAGGTGTTGATTTCCGTCGGATTATCTTCATGATAGACAAACAATCGTCCGCCACGCCGTTCATCATCCCCGTAACAACGGTATCCCACACAAGCATCCCAAAGCAATCGAATTCCGCAATACTCGGCATTAAAGTCGTTTCTGTGTGTATGACCGCAGCAAATCGCTTTGACATCCCCACGCTGCAAAAGCAGAGAAAATAACCCTGTGTTAAAGGGCGTGGAGCCAAGCTGCTCGGAGTAATTGCCTTCCTTGACACATATTTCGGGATTTGCACAAGCAGTTAAATATTCGTACGGTGCAATATGCATACATAGTAACCCGGGAACCTTTCGGCCCACTGATTTTTCAAGCTGGATGGAGGTATTATAATACCACAAAAGCTGGTCAAAATAAATCATTCCCCAGTCACCGTATCCGACGGGACGATTGGGCAATCTTGCCATTTTACGCATTTTTCCGTTGACAAGGTAGTCCAAATCGTTTACGGTATGGTTGGTATCCATTCCCCAGATGGCAAGGGCAATTTCGTCGTTGGCGTTATAAACAGGGAGCATGAAATTTGATTTTCCATGGATACTGTCGTCCGTATGGCCGGAAACACAAAAACGATAACTTTCGTAAATTTCCTGCTGGCGAGAAATGTTAACGGAGGCGTCATAGTCATGATTTCCGTATACATGAGCCCACGGGATCCCACTTTTTTCCATTGGTACAGTGAAAATATCCAGAAATTCACGGAGATCCTTTTCGTTGTGTATTTCCGGGCCGTTACAGTTATCGCCACCCAAAATGACCAAATCGGGATCACTTTCTTCTATTAAGCATTCCACGGAACGCAAGGAACGTGGGTCATAGTTTACGGCTTCCTGTAAGTCTGACATCATCAAAACCCGAAAAGTACCGTCTTCCCGAAATTTAAGTTTTATATTTTTTTCCATAGGAATCATCTCCGATACATATTAGAGTTTATACTACACGGCTTACCATATGCCAAGAGTTACGATCAGTCAACCTTTTCGATCTCAGCGTCGGGAGCGTTCTTTTTAACACTTTCGATACCGCCAAGACAGCCTGCCTTGGAAGAATAGGATTCGGAAACTGCGATGATCTCGCCATTTGTTGCTTTCAGACGGAAACGGAATTCATCGGACTTGTCCTTGTAAACCTCGAATTTCGGGTGCTTTACCTTTACGATCTCTTCTACGGTCTGGTCTTCGATTTCGCCGACGCAGTTCGTTTTCACGCTGTTGATACCCTTAAGGCAAGCGGCTTCTGTTGTGTAGATTTCAGAAGTGGCGATCACTTCACCGTTTCCGGCTTTGAGATCAAATTTAAAACCGGTGTTTGTTTCTTTAAGTACAAATTTTCCCATAGTGACTTCAATCTCCTTATTGTAGTAGATTTAATTTTGAAAGAAATAATATTGCCGAATTTTACTCATTATAGCATATTTTTTCATTCAATGCAAGACGCTTTTTGTAATCTTTACAGAAAATCCGAAGGGGGGATTGTGTTTTTGGATTGTTTTTTTCGAAAGATGCGCAGCAGCCATTTTTATGCGTTTTTTACTCAGGGAGGGCGGGATGATGGGGGAGAGCGTGAGTTTTTTGAGCGATACCACTTGCAAAAATGCGCAGAGTGTGATATAATGAAATTTGGAAAATTTATGTGTCATATTTTTCCGTGAATACGGTTTTAAATATTTGGGGGTAAAATTAAAATGGAAAAGTACATTCCTGTCGTTGTCATCAAAGAATTATCCGAAACGGATAAGATCCTTACCGCGCTGAAGAACAGCGATATCAACTGCGCAGAGATCACGTTCCGTACGAGCTGCGCGGCGGAAGCGATTGCATATGCGTGCGAAAAGTATCCCGATATGGAGATCGGTGCCGGCACTGTTATCAACGCAGAACAGTGTGAAGCTGCTCTGGCGGCTGGCGCAAAATTTATCGTTTCTCCCGGACTTTCCGTGGCTGTCGCAAATATTTGCCGTGAAAGAAACATTCCGTACTATCCGGGATGTGTAACGCCTACTGAAATTATGCAGGCGCTGGAGCTCGGCATTACGACCGTTAAATTCTTCCCGGCAAACATCTACGGCGGTCTCAAGGCTCTTAAGGCTTTGGCGGCTCCCTTCCCGCAGATCAAATTTATTCCCACGGGTGGCGTGGACAGAGGCAATATTGACGAATTCCTTGCGTTCGATAAGGTTGCGGCTATCGGCGGCAGCTTCTTCGTAAAGGAAGCACTTGAAAAAATGGAGGCATAAGAAAATGAGAGTTGTATCATTCGGTGAAATTATGGTGCGCCTTGCTCCGAACGGATATTACCGTTTCTTCCAGAACGACCAGATGCAGGCAACGTTCGGCGGCGGTGAGGCAAACGTGGCAGTAAGCCTTGCAAACTACGGTCTTGACAGCGCTTACGTAACGAAACTTCCGAAGCACGCGATCGGTCAGGCGGCAATCAATTCCCTGAACTATTTTGGCGTTGATACGTCGAAAATCGTTCGCGGCGGTGATCGTGTTGGTATCTATTATCTCGAAAAGGGCGCTTCTCAGCGTGGTTCCGTGTGCATTTACGACCGTGCACACTCTGCGATTGCGGAAGCTTCTTCTTCCGATTTCGATTGGGACAGCATTTTCGAGGGTGCCGATTGGTTCCACTTCACGGGTATTACTCCCGCGCTCGGTAAGAACGTAGCGGATATCTGTCTGGAAGCGTGCAAAGCGGCAAAGGCGAAGGGAATCAAGATCTCCTGCGACCTCAACTACCGCGGTAAGCTCTGGACGAGAGATCAGGCAAGAGAAACGATGACAGAACTTTGCAAGTACGTGG
>JAZRNC010000254.1:0-3880 GCA_045647965.1 Eubacteriales bacterium
CCTCCGCCGCGTATCTTATAGTCTCGGTGTCCTTGAAAATTCTTATTTGCATAAAAAATACCACCTTTGTAAAATTGGATTTACACCACAATTATACCATATATCAGTGGTTTGTCAAGAGAATATTTGCTGAAATAGACGTAAAACCGCGTTAAAAAGGATTTGCTTTTAAAAAGCCAAAAAACAAAGCTGAAACAATCAAATAAATGACAAATTTGTTATTGACCGCGTACATAATGAATGGTATGATAAAAGCAGTAAAAAAACGGAGGAAAAAGTAAATGCTCGTAACCGATAAAAAGCAGCTCGAACAATTCAACTCATGTCATCGCGTATGGCAAGGTATACCGGGAATTGTAAAAACCAATGGCGGACGCCATTACGTTTCATTCTACTCCGGAAACGTAGCCGAAACGGCGGGGAATTACGCGGTGTTGATAAAAAGTGAGAATGGCAAGGATTACGGTGAACCCGTTGCCGTAGCATATTCAGGAAATCATATGCGATGCTTTGACCCTGTATTGTGGATCGACCCGTTGGATAGATTGTGGTTTACTTGGTCGGAAACCTATGACAGCGCAAAGGTGAAAGGTGTTATATGTGACGATCCCGATGCAGATGAGCTTGTGTGGGGAGAGGAATTTTTTATTGGTGACGGAGTGATGATGAATAAGCCCACCGTTCTCTCAACCGGCGAATGGCTTTTTCCTGTTGCTAAATGGAAGAACGAGTGCAATGCTCACATCCCAATGTCAGACCCGAACGGTCCGGGCTCTTTCGTGTACAAAACGTCGGATAACGGCAAGACCTTCAAGCGATTTGGTGGCGCAGATGTGCCTAACCGAACCTATGACGAGCATATGGTGGTCGAGAAGGAAAACGGAATATTGTGGATGCTGGTGCGCCTGAAGAACGGAATCGGAGAGAGCTATTCCTATGACCGAGGAAGAACGTGGAGCCACGGACAAAAGACCGATCTTGAGAGTCCCGGTGCAAGATTTCATATAAGAAGACTTAAATCTGGCAGACTTTTGCTTATTAACCATTATGAATTCACTGACAGAAGTAATCTTACCGCCTTTCTTTCGGACGATGACGGAGCAACCTTTCCTTATATGCTGACTATCGATGAGAGGACCGACGTGTCATATCCAGATGCGATGGAGGACAACGACGGCTGTATCCATATAGTTTACGACAGAGAAAGGGGAGGCTTTAAAAACTCCCTTGAGGAGGCGTATTCGTGCGCCAGAGAGATATTGACAGCAAAGATAACCGAAGAAGACATAATCGCCGGAAAGCTTGTCAGCGAAGGCAGTTTTCTGAAAAATATTGCATCAAAGCTTGATAAACTGGCAGATGAGGATCCCGATCCCTATGTTGCCAATTCGATTAATGACGAGCTTCAATTTGCCCATAATCTTATTTCAAAATCGTGCACGGACATCGTGAGCGCGATATTCGAAAAATACCCTCTTAATTGCGCATCTATTGCAAATTTCGACGCGGAACGCCTGGATAAGATAATTGAGCGACTTGGCGATAATGACGCAAAGGATGAGAAGGCAATATTGGATGTAATTGAATTTGTGAAAAGAATGCCCCGGAAAAGCGTTGAGGCAAGCCCGATCATTATTGCGGCAAAGGCATATATTGAAAAGCATATAGCAGAGGAGATATCGGTTGCTGATATAGCGCATGAACTGAAAATAAGCGTTTATTATCTTGCCCACCTTTTCAAATCAAATACGGGAATAACTGTGACCGAGTTTAAAAATGAATATAGACTAACTAAGGCAAAGAGGCTGCTCGTAAGTACAAACAGAAGTATTGCAGATATCGCCTCAGAGGTTGGATTCTGTAATTCCTCATATTTTGCCGAGGTCTTTGCCAAAAACGAGTCAATTCCTCCAAGCGAATATAGAAAATACCATAAAAATAACTGACAAAATTCAGGTTATAGGAGAGAGAAATAATCCCGTAAATCAAATATGAATTTAAAGGAGTAAATATGTATCTTTCAATGGATATGGGAACGTCGAGCACGAGACTGTGGCTTTGTGATGGCGAGAAAATAATTGCTCACACGTGCCGGAGATTTGGCGCAGGATACAGAAAACAAAGCGGTTCTGAGGCGTTTTTCGACAAGGTAAATTCCATTATAGATGATCTTCTATCCGGTGTCTCTCTTGAAAGACAAGATATAGAGGGAATGATTATTTCGGGAATGGGTACAAGCGAAATCGGAATATGCGATATTCCGCATATTCAACTGCCGATAGATGAGTATACTCTTGCGCAAAATGTCGTGGAGAGAATCATCCCCGAAATAAATAATTTAAAGCTTTTCTTTGTCCCCGGTGTTAAGCAAGCTCGGAACGGCGAGATTGAGGATATCATGCGCGGCGAGGAGACGGAGATATGTGGAATTATGGATAGTATCGGTGAAATAAAACGTTGTGCCGTAGTTCTTCCGGGAACGCACAACAAAGTTATTAAAATTAACGAGAGCGGACAGATCGAGTGCTTTATGACCGCGATGAGTGGAGAAATCATTGATCTCGTCATTAAAAACAGTATTCTTTCGGGATCAGTGTCACACGATTTTGCCCCTTTGCGTGAATACGTGATTTTGGGCGCAGAGGATGCAGCGAATGTTGGACTAACAAATACGCTCTTCAAAATACGGGTTATGTCAAAGAATGGTGTGGATGTGGATTCACTTTCATCCTATCTCTATGGAGCGGTATTGTCGCAGGATGTTCCGGCAATACTTCGAATAACCGGGGACGTGAAAATATATATTGGAGGAAACGAGAATTTTCGTAAGGTGCTTGCCATTCTCTTGCGTCACAATAATGCAATTGAGCTTTCGGAAGAAATTTCGTCTAGCGCAACAAGATGCGGACTCTCACGGATATATAGTATATACAGATCACTTTCAAAACGTGAGGATGTTATCGCATCAATTGAGAGAGAAAAGCTTATAGCAATTGTCCGCAATCCCGATCTTGATACACTGTTTGATGCAGTAGACGCACTGTATGAGGGTGGAGTGAGAATTCTTGAGGTCACCTTTGACCGGTCTGGCAAAATACCGCATGAAAAAACTGCAGATATAATAGCATCACTGTCCATAAGATATAAAGGAAAAATGCATATTGGAGCGGGAACGGTAACATCCGCACAAGAGGTGGATCTGGCACGCTGTTCGGGTGCGGAGTTTATCATCTCACCAAATGCAGATGCCGGGGTGATAAGCCACACACGAAAAAACGGTCTTGTTTCAATTCCGGGGGCGTATACTCCAACCGAGATAACTACAGCAGCAGATGCGGGAGCGGATTTTATAAAGCTTTTCCCGGCAGATGATGTTAGCTTTAAGTACGTCAAGGCGTTGAAGGCGCCCTTGTCAGATGTCAAGCTCCTAGCAGTAGGCGGAGTTAATCATGAAAATGCAAGAAGCTTTATTGAAAATGGATTTTGCGGCATCGGAATTGGCTCGAATCTCTATGATAAAGAGCTTATTTCTCAAGGAAGATTTTCGGAGCTTTCGGATCGAGCAAGAAAATATGTAAATGCATTGAAATAATTGTAAATCGAACGGATAGAACATATCCGTTCGATTTTTGTATTGTTTCTTCAAATCAGGATAAAATATTAAAAATTAAGTTGAAATTTGATTTGGAGAATATATGCAAGAAAAAAAGCGATTGACGGGCGATTATCGCGAAAATGTCAAGCTGATTGACTCGATACTGCGTCCGCAGAAAAATTTTGATATATTAAAAAAGCCCCTGACTGTCGGGGACGGGGAGCTGACGCTATATTTTATTGACGGATTCGTCAAGGATACCGTGATGCAAAAGCTCATGATGCA
>JAZRNC010000255.1:0-7580 GCA_045647965.1 Eubacteriales bacterium
GTAATATACTCCTTACCGAGCATGCTCACTTCCCATGCCGTCTGACCATGTGGGAATGTCTTGCCGTTTAGTGTAATTTCCTTCGCCGTACTGTCAACACAGAAATAATCGAAATTACATATTCCGTTTTTTTTCGTTTCTATTAATCGTTTGTCCATCTTACCTCAATCATAGTTTCTTCATCACATATACCGCCACGCCCATTACGCGTACCTCCCGACGGATAATGTCGGGATATTTCTTTTTGTCATCGTTCTCCGCACGGAGGACGATTTTTTTGTTTTCATCATCACGGTAATAGGTCTTCAGCGTCGCCGAATCTCCATCCACCAGCGCGGCGATGATTTCACCTTCATCGGCGTAACTCTGCTTTCGGATCACCACTAGATCGCCATCATCAATTCCGGCGTTTATCATCGAGTGTCCGCTTGCACGCAAGATAAAATGCTCACCGCTTTTAGTAATCCCGTCAGGCAGAACAATTCTATCACCATACTGCTGTTCCGCGTAGATGGGGGCACCGCAGGCAATATCGCCGCTGATCTGTGCGGTGCGGTCCTCCTGCACCTCTGCAATACGATGCGTGATGATATGCCGTCCGTCGAAGGACAACTCGCCTGCATCATTCATGCGGTGCAGATATTTATGTACCGTGGCATCGCTCATACGGATTCCAGCGGCGATCTCGGCGATGGTCGGTGTGTATCCGGTGTCAGCGTAGTAAGTATCGACAAAGTGTACGATTCGTTCCTTGGTTTCTTCACTGAGATATCTCACGGCGGCGTTTTCTCCTATCGCGAATAAATATTTACGATAACATTATACCACATTTTTCGGCATCTGTCAATTCTTCCGTCACAAAATTTTGCGGAAGCATTTTTGACCGGTCACAGGATTTTCTCGGTTTTATGAAATCGGTGACATTGATATGACGTACGGAAGTTTCCGTAACAAATTTTTTGAAAGGAGTTTTCTCTATGACAGAAAACAAAACAATTCCGACCGATGAATCGGTCAGCAAAGTCGAATTTGAAGACATCTGCGGCGAAGAGTCTTCCATTTATCCGCCGCCGTATTATGCCGACAGCAGCGGACTCTATGTGGAGATAATTTTAAAGACTGGCGCAACAATGAAAAAATTGTGCAATTTTCTTCCTCGCATCATTTCCGAGCTGACCGTGGATGACGGTACGCGCATTACCAAAAGCTATCGCATCGGCGGTACAGATGAATTCGGCAACGCACTTCCCGAGGTGGATGTTCCGGCAACTGAACTTGAGAAGATGACTTGGATTCAAAACAACTGGAAAGCGACCTGTGATTTGTGCGTTGTCGGACAAGTCGAAAAACATGTTCGTTTTGCAATCAAATCCACTTCGCAATATGCCGAGCAGAAATATTTCTTCGGTTACACAGGTTGGAAGAAGATTGACGGTGAGTGGCAGTATCTTCTTCCAGGCAATCCGAAGTATAACGTGATGCTGGGCGGCAAATCAAGCAGTTACAAAATTGCTGATTACGTTGAAGAATCTGACCTTGCCTATCTCGCAGGGTTCTTACAGCTTGACTTTATTCCGCATGAAGTGCTGTATCCATGCCTCGCGCTTGTGTTCCTGTCTCCGCTGAATGAATTTTTGAATCAAGCCGGATTTGAACCGAAATTTGTTTTCATGCTCGTAGGTACAACGGGAGCAATGAAAAGTACAGTCGCCGCTTTGATGCTTTCCTTTTTCGGCAGCTTCACGCCGGCGAGATTACCGATGTCCTTTCACGATACGGCAAACAGCATTATTTATACGGCAGGCATATTAAAAGATGTGCTTACCTGCGTTGATGACTACCATCCAACGGCAAGAAAGGACTCGGGGATCATGCAGCAGACGATGCAGACAATTGCGCGCAGTTACGGTGATCGCACAGCGAGAGAGCGTTTGACTTCGGATATTCAGCTTCGTGAATCGAGAGTTCCACACGGCAATGTAATAGTCACCGCAGAATTTCCTCCTGACATTGGTGAGAGTGGTACAGCGCGAATCTTTTCGGTCGAAATGAAACGAGATAGGGTTGATCTGCCCCTGCTCACCGAAGTGCAGGCCATGGCTTCCAAGGGAATGCTGATGCGCTGTATGTATGGGTATATCGAATGGCTGAAACAAGAATATCTTTCTTCCAAGGATAAAGTGAATGACTTTGTTTCTGCACTGTCTTTGAAATACGCTACGCTTCGCAGTGCTTGGACTTGCAAGCTGAAAGAGTGTGGTTGTAATATTCACGGCAGACTTCCCGATACGCTTACCTGTCTGCAAATCGGGTTTGCTATGCTCCTAAAATATCTTCGTTCCTGCGGTATGCTCCACGCCGACAACGAAGAAATGTTTTCCGAAGCATTTGAATCCATCTTGCTTGTGCACGCAAAGAAGCAAGCCGAGTCGGTAGAGGATGACAACCCGACACACAAATTCATCTGTAAGCTGTTATCCATGATAGAAAGCGGCAGGGTTACTGTGCTCGACAGAGAAACAAACGCAGAACTCCTTCCGCAGAATTTTATCGGCTACAAGGACAGCGATAAATATTATCTCTCACTTGAAGCGGCACACACAAGTGTACGCAAGCTGTGCTGTGAGCAGGGCGAGGTGTTTGAAATCTCCGGCAAGGCACTTGCGAAAGGGCTTGCGGAAGAAGGGCTTATTGAATGTGCAAACGGCAAGACCACAAAAAGTATTCGTTTCCCGCACGGTTCAAAACGGGTGATGGTACTTGATCGTGCGCGTGCGGAAGAAATATACCACAGTGTATAAATTTCGTGTACAAGCGTTACAGGCGTACAAAATCAGAAACTGTATCGCTGTATCGCTTGTATCGCCAAATTTAAAGTACCCTTCAATAAAACCGGTAGTAATCAAAGATAGAGCGAATAATCACGGCATAAAGCCGTGGCGAGCAGAGCGCTTGGCTTGCCGCCGTCGCACCGTACAATGCGGGTGAACCCGCAACCCCTTCAAAACACAGTGAAAAAATACTCAGAAAGGATAAATATCATGCGAAAACGAAATATTCCCATTGCTTTTCGGGTAACCGAAAAGGAACTTAACGCCATTGATAAGCAAGCTCGCAAGGCAAAACTTGACCGCACTAATTATCTGATTGCCGCAGGTATCGGCAAGGAGATTAAGATTGTAGATGGCATCAACGATATGCTTCCCGCGCTGAAACGAATCGGCAACAACATAAATCAGCTGTCAGTTTTAGCTCACACGGGACGAATCCATGCGGTGAATTTGGGTGATACAGAGGAACAGTTACAAAAAATATACGAGGAACTATACCGCATCGGACGGGAAAACGAGGTGAAGTAATGGCGATTATCAAGGCAATCAAATACAAACCCGGCGGCAACGCTACGGCATCCTCTATGGCTGCGGTTATAGGGTATTGTCTGCAGCCGCACAAAACCGAGCTCACCGAAAATGTATTCTGCACCTCGGGAGTGAACTGTAATCCTCGGTTTGCCTGTCAGGAATTCATGGCAACCAAGGCATCGTTCGGTAAAGCAAACGGTGTATTCTTCTATCACTATGTGCAGTCATTCCCCATAGATGAAGAGATCACACCCGAGGAGGTCAATGCCATCGGGCTTGAGTTTGCCGGAAAGGCATGGCAAGACCATGAGGTTTTGGTGGCAACCCACCGTGATGTGAACCACCTTCACAATCACTTTATTGTAAATTCAGTCAGCCATGAAACAGGTTTGAAGCTCCGTCAGAATCCGAAAACGCTGACGGAGCTTCGCGCTTTGAGTGATAAAATTTGTTTGGCGCATGGCAAATCTGTTCTGCCGCCCTACGAGAAAAGCAAGGTACAAGGCATCGCAAACGGTGAATACCGCAAGGCGATCCAAGGTAACAGCTGGAAGTTTCGTCTGATGTCAGCCATCGGCAAGGCCATGGATATCAGCGGAACTAAGGAAGAATTTACCCAAAATATGATCAGGCAGGGCTACGGAGTCGAGTGGTCGGATACAAGGATGCACATTGTATACACCTGCTACTGCGAGCCAAGAAACAAGGACGGCAAATACAAAAAGAGCCGTGACAACAAACTGCACAGCGAAAAATATTTGAAATGTAAGATGGAGGAAGAATTTTATGTCAGAGAACAATTACTGCACACGGCTGAGTCCCGAGGAACTCTTGA
This sequence comes from Eubacteriales bacterium, assembly GCA_045647965.1. Taxonomy (GTDB): domain Bacteria; phylum Bacillota; class Clostridia; order Oscillospirales; family CAG-272; genus UMGS1696. Next base: position 4,198 of record JAZRNC010000255.1, read on the forward strand.
AGCTGAACGAGAAAAAGAAGCCCCTCACACCGCCGATGCCGCGCGAAACAATGCCGCAAATGATCCTTTTATCCGAAAAGCAGTGGGAGCAGATGGCAATGACGATGGACGATGTTCTGAACGAGAGTCAGATCCACAGCGAGCAAATTTTGAATCTGCAGAATATCGTCTCCGAAATCGTGCGGACAGAAACGGAGAAGACACTCTCGGCGCAGCGCAAGGAAACCGAGCAAATGATACAGAAGCTTGCGAAAGCAGCGGAAGTACAGGTTGGGAAAGCAGCAGAGAGAGCTGGGCGACGTATCGGATGGCAAGGAATTATGGACAGCTTTCTGTGGGGGCTGAGTCTTATCGCAATGGCACTCCCCACCGTTCTGGTCTTGGCATTGGCAGTCTATATGGGTTGGCTTCCGCTGTTTCAATAATAGATGACGATACCGAAGATGCTGAGGAAAAGCGCCGTCGCATCGAAGCAGAACAATCCGCTTCCAACATTGGTGCGGTGATTGGTACAGCCATCGGTCTTGCAATGTCGCTTTCGGGAGAGGAAGATGAGGCAGAGGAAGATGAATACGACGAAAAATATGATGATGGATTTGAACAAACGATGTAATGAAAGGAAATATATGAGAGAATTAACAAACAAAGAATTTACTGAAATCAAAAGTAACAAAGACAGTTCCGATGTGCTTGAGATACGGACACACAACTTCTTACATTCCCATGTTGTCATTGACGGGAGAAAATATGAGGTTCTGTCCGGCTTCCCGACAGATAAAAACGAAAGCATATCGGATAAACTCCGATACCTCATCACCGGTACAAACAATTGACAAATTTACAGCCAATATTTCAGCGCTTTGACGCTGGACTTGTCAACCAAATTGTGATATGTTGTATGTGCAAGAAATCTTGCAACATATCCTATTCGGTTGATTTTATAGAGTGCCACTTCACTCGGAAAGGATATTGAAACAATGAAATCGATCGAAAATACAAGTAAAAGCAAGGCGTTAATTACCGCATTATACTGCCGACTGTCACAAGAGGATGAGCGGCTCGGCGAGTCATTATCCATCGAAAATCAAAGGATGATGCTTGAAAAGTACGCCCATGACAAAGGCTTCCCCAACATCCAATTCTATATCGATGACGGTTACAGTGGGGCGAATTTCAACCGTCCCGACTTCAAGCGGATGATGGCAGACATTGAATCCGGCAAGGTGGGAATCGTAATTGTCAAGGATCAATCACGCCTCGGCAGAGATTATCTGCAGACAGGTATGCTGATGGAAATCACCTTTCCCCAGTACGATGTACGGTTTATTGCAATCAATGACGGTGTGGACAGCGACAACGGAATCAGCGACTTCTCCGGAATCAAGAATTATTTTAACGATTTTTATGCCCGCGACACATCGAAAAAGATACGTGCGGTGCAGAGAGCCAAGGGTGAACGCGGAGAGCGAGTGGGAACGACAATCCCATACGGATATATGAAGCATCCCGACAATCCCAAGCAATACACACCCAATCCCGAAACGGCACCCGTTATCAAAAGGATCTTTGAGATGTATGCTTCGGGGACCGGAATCGACAGCATTTGTGCGGCATTGAGGAAAGACAGAATTGAATCTCCCAGTGTTTATACCTTCAAGCGAACAGGCAAAAAAATCGGCATTCCCGATATGGCAAACCCGTACTGTTGGTCAAAAAAGACGGTAAAGCAAATGCTGACAAACCGGACGTATGTTGGTGATACAGTGAATTTCAAAACCTATTCCAAATCGAACAAGCTGAAAAAACGGCTGAAAAACGCTCTCGAAAACATGCTGATTTTTGAAAACACCCATGAAGCAATTATCGACCGCAAAACATTTGATATCGTACAAAAGCATTTCGAGGGAAGAAAGCGTCCGGACAAGCAGGGTGAGATGGACAAATATGCTGGTTACCTGTTCTGCGGTGAATGCGGAAGCAAGCTGTATCTTCACAGAGCGTATTCCCTAACGGAAAGCCAAAACAATTTTATGTGCGGCGGTTATCAAGGCAAGAAAATCGACTGTACGGCACATTATATCCGGGAATGTATTCTTGACCAAATCATCCTGGAGAAGCTCCGAGAGGTAACCACCTTCGCTCGTGACAATCCCGATGAATTCTATGCCTTGGCAGCGCAGAACGGTGAAGCAGAAGCGAAGAAGTTCTATCAGACAGCCGAAAAAGAAAAGACACGGATGGAAACCCGTATCAAGGAGCTTGACAATATTATTCGCTGTCTGTATGAAGACCGTGTTTGCGGACGAATCACCGCAGAACGATATGACACTATGGCAATCGGATACGAACAGGAGCAGGCGGAGCTGAAACAGGAACTTGCATCCATCACGGAACGTATTGACGAAATGGATATGCGAGAGCAGTGCATACGGGAGTTTATGGACAAAGCGAAAGAATATCTTGAAATGCCAAAGCTGACACCCGAGCTTCTGCGAGTGTTTGTGAGAAAGATACTCGTGTATGAGAAAGAGGTCAAGTATTCACGGACGGCGGGTAACCCCATTGTGATATACTTCACCTTTCAGCCTAACTCGGACTGATACAGGATAGGGTAGAAAGGACAAGAAAAGTATATAACCGGAAGCTATTATGACTTCCGGTTATACACCAAGATTAATTCTTCGTTAAGGATAGCGTGAAAATGCTCGTACTCCTTTTGTTTGGCGGCAGGTAAAACCTGCTCTATGGAAGATACCCCTTCGTGGTCTTCTTGTTTTATCAAGCGGATTACGGGGCTCGCTTTTCTGCGGAAAAGCCACGGGCAACTGCCACTTTCGAGCCCCTCTCGAGTTCCCAAACAAACTTGGCTCGAACCTTTGCTCAGTGAGCCGTACTCACTGAGCGGCAAGTTGCCTTTTGTTTGGTCATTACTTTTCGTAAAACAGCAACTTGCAGCCGTCTTCTCGTCTCCATAGTCCAACAAAAACAAAAAAACCAGTTCAGAGAACTGGATTCTTTATTTTCAAGCGGATTACGGGGCTCGAACCCGCCACCTCAACCTTGGCAAGGTTGCGCTCTACCAAATGAGCTAAATCCGCATATTACCGATCGTGGTTTCCAACAATCGGAGTGCCTCCGGTCGGAATCGAACCAACGACACGGGAATTTTCAATCCCCTGCTCTACCAACTGAGCTACAGAGGCTTGGACTGTCGTGCTTTCGCATCAACAGAAGCGACCTGAACGGGACTCGAACCCGTGACCTCTAGCGTGACAGGCTAGCGTTCTAACCAACTGAACTACCAGGCCATAGTTAAAGCGAGGAAATTAACCTCGCTTTATGGAAACAATAGGGCTCGAACCTATGACCCTCTGCTTGTAAGG
>JAZRNC010000256.1:0-15595 GCA_045647965.1 Eubacteriales bacterium
CGCTAAGCTTCTCTGCGGTGATCGTATCGGGACGTCCGGCTTCCAGCGTAAATTCTTCCGTTTTATCCGAGCATTCGCGGATGACACCGAGCAGAAAATCAAGCTGATCTGCCGTCAGAATCGTCGGTGTTCCTCCTCCGATGTAAATGGACGCCACTTTAAGACCGAGCTCCCGTATCACCGAAAAGATATTCCGAATATCCACCGCTACCGCACGAAGATACTCCGGAATCAGCCGCAGAAGGCCCGGAGACGTATACGACACAAACGAACAGTACGCGCATCTCGTCGGACAAAACGGAATGCCTACGTAAACACTGCATTCCTGCCGTTTTTGAGGAGTAATCAGCTTTGCTTCTGCCTCTGCTACCCGAACGGCGAGCTCCGCTTTCGTTTGGCTAACGAAATACTCCCGTCGAATTTTCAGAGCCGCCGCCTCGGGATCCATTCCTCTTTCAAGGAGCTCCGACGCCACCTTGGCGGGTCTTACCCCCGTCAAAATTCCCCACGGCGGTGTGATCCCCGTAAATTCAACTCCTGCACGAAGGAACGCATCTCCCACAGCAATCTTTCTCGTTCTGTCTTCATCCTCTTCGGAGAACGAAACGCGCGATTCCGACGCCACAGATCTCTCTCCCTGTGACATTCGGAGTTTTACGAAAACCTCCCCATCCACCTCCGTCATATCGATCGATACAACGACGGTTTCTTCGGTGATTTCCTCGTTTTCGGGAAATTTGACGCCGGGGAAAAAGATCATCGCCAGCGTCTGAACATAATATGGTTTAATATTTCCGTTAATTTTTAAAATCATTTTTTCGGTTGTTTCAGTACTTCCGAGTCCATCGGGATGGTTACGGGTCCGTCATTCACAATCCGCACCTTCATATCCGCCCCAAACTGACCCTTAGTAACGTTTTCGGTGTATTTTTTGATATATTCCGCAAAAAAGTCAAACAGCGGCTCGGCAACCGTGGGGTGCGCAGAGTTCATATAGTCCGGTCGGTTCCCTTTTCTGTATGAAGCATACAGCGTAAAATTGGGAACTACCATGATCCCGCCGTCCACGTCAGTTACCGCCAAATTCATTTTATCGTTTTCGTCGGAAAATATTCTCATTTTGGCAATTTTATCGGCAAGAAGAATGGCATCCTCTTCCGTATCCCCGTGGGTCACGCCAAGCAGAACCAAAAGTCCGCGTCCGCACTTTGCCACTTCGACACCGTCGATGGTCACCGTTCCCTCTGCAAGTCTCTGTATAATCGCTCTCATTTTTCTTTTTCCTATCGTTATTCCGTCATTTCGTTATTATGAAAATCCTCTTGTGATGCTGTGCACGTGGTTGATGGAACGAAGTCTTGACATGATGGAATTGAAATGATCCGTATTCTTGCATCCCACCGTAAGATTGATGATGATATCCGCGTCCGTTTTACGCTTCGTGTTGATCGACAAAAGAGATACTTTCATATCCGCGAGTGCCGTGGTAATATTGGCAAGCAGCATAATATCGTTCTCGGCAAAAATCTGAAGCATAACCTCGTACAGCGCGTGGCTCTGGTCCACCCCGAAAGAGGATTCCGTATCCCACGCCGTACGAACCCAACGATCCGCATTTTCGGGATTTTTCATCCCCGCCGTAACGTTGGGACAATCGTGCTTATGAATCGATATGCCGTATCCCTTCGTGATAAATCCGATGATCGCGTCTCCGGGAAGAGGATTGCAGCATTTAGCAAACTTGACCTCGCACCCGTATTCCCCGTCCACGACAATACCGCTATTGGAACGGATCTTTTTCGGACGTTTTGTCTGGATCTGATCCGTTTCCGTTATCGTCGGCATATGTTCTTCGGGTTTTACGATACGCTCATACTCAATTTTGAGCTTCGCCATCACCTTTGTCATCGCGATGCCGTTATATCCAACCGCGTTGAAAAGGTCTTCGACGTCACTCATACCGAGTTTATGAGACGTGGACGCAAGAATTTCCGCCGCCTGCGTATCCGTGGGTTTCACGTGGAAGGCATTCAGCTGACGCTCAAGCTCCGCACGCCCGATCTTAATGTTTTCGCTGCGCTTTTCCTTCTTGAACCACTGGCGGATCTTCGTTCTTGCCTCACTGGTTTTTACGATCTTGAGCCAATCACGGTTCGGTCCCTTTGCGTTTGTCGACGTAATGATCTCAACGATTTCACCCGTTTGCGGAACACGGTCGATCGGAGCGATCATACCGTTGATCTTTGCGCCAACCATACGGTTACCGACCTGTGAGTGAATCGCATAGGCAAAGTCGATCAGTGTTGAATTCTGCGGAAGGGCAATAACGTCTCCCTTCGGCGTGAATACGAACGTTTCATCGCTGAAGATATCGATCTTCAAGGCGTGCATAAAGTCTTCGGTGTCAATGGCACCGTCTTCGGTATCAATGAGCTTCGCAATCCAAGAAAGCTTCTGATCGATTTCCTCTTTGCTCTTCGCGCCGGATTTATATTTCCAGTGAGCCGCAATACCGTATTCCGCAATGTGATGCATCTCGCGGGTACGGATCTGCACTTCAAAAGGAATACCGTCACGTCCGATAACCGTCGTGTGAAGGGACTGGTACATATTCGGTTTCGGCGTGGAAATATAGTCCTTAAATCGTCCGGGAATGCTCTTGAACAGATCGTGAATGATACCGAGCGCCGTATAGCACTCCAGTTCCGTATCGACGATGATTCGAATGGCGTAAAAGTCATAGATCTCGTCAAAGCTCTTGTTCTGCTTGAACATTTTGCGATAAATGGAGTATACGGTCTTGACACGTCCTTCCAGTGAAAACTTGATGTTATATTCATCCAGTTTTTCAGAAACGTACGCACGGGTATTTTCAATAAAGTTCTGATTCTGTCCGTACTTTTTCTCTATATCACCCGATACTTCCGCATATCCGATGGGGTCGAGAAAGGAAAGAGCCAGGTTTTCCAGTTCCTGCTTCATTCTCTGCATACCGAGACGGTGTGCAAGCGGTGCGTACACGTGCATCGTTTCAAGTGCCGTTGCTCTCTGCTTCATTTCGGTTTTTACGCCAAGAGTACGCATATTGTGGAGACGGTCGCAGAGTTTGATGAAGATAACGCGAATATCCTTGGACATCGCAAGAAGCATTTTACGGATGTTTTCCATATTGGCTTCTTCTTTGTCCTCCACGTTGATGGTCTTCATTTTCGTAAGGCCGTCAACGAGAAGCGCCACCTCATCTCCGAATTTATTCCGAATAATATCAATATTGGTTTTATCAGGACAATCCTCTACCGTATCGTGAAGAAACGCCGCACAAATAGAGTCCGTGTCAAGGCCAAGCGTGGTAACGATTTCCGCTACGGCAATCGGGTGCGAGATATACGGTTCTCCGCTGATGCGGTACTGTCCTTCGTGGAGAGATTTTGCGTACAAATACGCTCTCTCAATTTTTTCGGTGTCGTAACGTTTTTCGCTGTTTCCGATCACAGAAAAAAGCTTGTCGATATCGGAATACGTCCTGTCGTTACTTGTTTTATTGTCTTTCATCATAGTCAATCTTACATTTTCTGACAAAAGTCAGCTTTCAATTTCCTGTATATATTAGATTTATCAAGATTTGCCTTCGTTTTCAAATAGACATAGCGGAAGCCGTATACTTCTGCTTCCTCGTTGAGACAACGAATGTTGAGAATGTTCAGTTCGCTGAAAATACTCAAAATAAATCTGAGTTTTACGTAGCCTATGCGAACTCCCGCCCCCTTCAAGAGATGCAGCAGAGCACGGATACTGAATACTTCGTGTTCCACGCGAAGTTCCCTGCGGAGAATGCTGTATACCGCCGCAAAATCCTCATGCTTCGGTACTAGCTCCTCCCTCGACAGATCATCCACAACGATATCCTCCGGGATCACTCCATCCTTCAAACTTGCGTACAGATATCGTTCCATCTCCTCAGCTCTCGCCTGCTTTTCCGACAACCGCACATCCTTTACGATCATTTGCAGACTTTTCTGATTCATATACTCGTTGATATCGAGCGTAAACATCACGTCCACCGTGTCTCCCGAGTAAAGATCAATGTCGGATAAAGTCTGACGGAAAAACATCGCGTTTATTGTGGCTTCGGGGAATTTTACAGAGAGGCGCGTGTGCTTTCCACCACCAACGAGCGCCGTATCGGATAAGATAGCGTTTCTGACGACAAATACCGGCACCGGGTTTGATACCCCGTACGGCTCAAGATAATACAGCTCATTCGCAAGTTCCATCGTAAGATCGGAGGAAACAAGCTCACATTCCGCCTCAAGGCATACTTCCATATCCACATCGGCCAGACACTCGCGCGCGTGTTCGTTGATGCGTTGTTTGAAAAGTGCGAGATTTTCTCTCTTGATCGTAAGTCCGGCGGCGAGTTCGTGTCCACCGAATTTTTCGAGCAGATCCGAGCAATTTCGCAGTGCATCGACAAGGTTCATTCCCTTGACGCTTCTGCCAGAGCCTTTTCCGAAATCGTTTTTCTCGTCGTCCCCCGCCCCCTCAAACGATACGAGAATGGACGGACAGCCGTACTTTTCCGTAATTCGTGACGCTACGATCCCGATAATGCCGTGGTGCCAGCGCTCACTCGCAAGAACGATCACGGGATCGTTTTCAAAATCGTGCTCCGCCGCGATCTGCGCGTATGCTTCCTCGGTCATTTGGTTTTCTTCCACCTGACGTCTGTGATTTATCTCACAGAGTTCTTTCGCAATGGGTGCTGCCACCGCACTGTTTTCGGCAATAAACAATTCCACAGCCAGCGATGCGTCACTGATTCTTCCTGCCGCATTGATCCGCGGTGCGATGGTATATCCGATATAAGAGGCGGTAATTTTCTTTTTGGTATTGTATTTCGAATCGCCGTGAGTCGCGTCAATCAGTTCTATCAGTCCGGGACGCTCCGTTTTTTGGATCAAGGACAGTCCGTAACTGACGATCAGTCGGTTTTCATCCCGAATTGGCATAACATCCGCAATCGTTCCGATCGCCACGAGATCTCCGTAAATACGCGAAACCTCCCTCACGGATGCCATCATGCTCTCGTCGGGATTATCTAAAATTTCAAGAGCGCAAAGCAGCTTGAATACCACCCCAACCCCCGCGAGCTCCTTAAACGGATACTCACAGTCGGTACGTCTGGGGTTCACAACAGCGTACGCTTCGGGGATTTCATCGTGACATTCGTGATGATCCGTAACGATCAGCGTAATTCCGAGTTCCTCTGCCAGCTTCGCTTCGTTAAACGCCGTAATTCCCGTATCTACGGTGATAATGCATTCGCATCCCTTTTCCGAAAGGCGGCGTACGGCATCTTCGGACATCCCGTATCCCTCACTCGTACGGCAGGGGATGTAATACGAAACATCTCCCCCCTTCGAGCGCAGATACAAAAGAAGGCTGCTCACCGAGGTCACTCCGTCAACGTCGTAATCTCCGAAAATAACGATACGTTCCCCATTTTTAATTGCCTGCAAAATTCTGCGCGCCGCTTTTTCCATGTCCTTCATAACAAAAGGATCGTGCAGTTGTTCGTCCGCTTTCATCAAAAAACTCTTCGCGGATTCGGCGGAATCACACCCTCTGTTACAAAGTAGCTGTGCTGTCGGCAAAGTTACCCCGAGTTTTCGCGAGATCTCCAAAACTCTCGGATCACTCGCCATTCGGTCGCGCTCCACCGACACGGTCCATTTATTCTTCTGGTACATCAGTAATTCTCTCTCATATATCTTAATATTATTATTTACTTAATTTACTCATTATTACTTTTTTCGATAATGTTTACGATCCGAATGTCACATCTCGTTTTTCTCGCGCATTTGTCCCAGATGGCGATCGCGGCGAACGACATAACAAATCCGACAGCCGCCCAAAGATACGGAATCCACTCCGCCGCCCGGAAAAAAGTACCGATAAAGTAAAACAAGGCGCACACAAAAATGGGAAGAATGAATACGAGCGCGGCATAGGCGAGAACAAGCTTGCTCTCCGTCTCCACCTCCACGACGTCGCCGACTTCGGCAGATACGAGATTTACGGCTTCTGCCTGCATTTTATTTCCGTTCGATACGAGCCCTACAATCGCGCATCCACCACCGCAATCCCCGCTTTTGTGGCATCCGTCACACATAGCGGCACGACTGACTTCAATCATAGCGCGTTTATTTTCGTTCACACTGAGCACAACGGCTTTCTGTCGCATACTTTCCTCCACACTCTGTGAAAAAATATGGTATTATTTCATCAAAAATCGACTTATTTCGGTGCATACTGCGAAATGATCTTCAGTGCCACACGGATTCCGTCAACAGCCGCGCTGACAATACCGCCTGCGTAGCCTGCACCCTCCCCACAGGGATAGACGCCGTTTTGGCCGTACGCTAAAAGATCCTCGCCTCGCATAATGCGAACGGGGGCAGAAGTTCTCGTCTCCACACCCGTAAGAGGCACGTCGGCATCCGAATATCCGTCAATAATCTTTGCAAAATGACCGAATCCCGACGTCAGCATATCACACACGAATGTCGGAAAAATCGTGCGAAGATCACAAGGTTTCACTTTTCCATCGCGGTACGTAGGAACAATTCTTCCGTACTCCGAGCCACTCTTTCCGCAGAGCAGGTCACCGACCGTCTGCATGGGGGCTGTATAATCACCGCCGCCTGCGAGAAAAGCACGCCGTTCGAGATCGCGCTGGAAACGAATCGCCCCCGTAGGATCTCCACCGTAATCCGAAGGATTAACCGACACGCAAATGGCGGCATTGGCATTTTTGCCATCTCTGGCGCGCGTACTCATTCCGTTGGTCACAACGCCACCGTCTTCACTGGCGGACGGAACGACCGTACCACCCGGACACATACAGAACGAGTAACAGCCCCTCTCCCCTTCGCGGTAAGAAAGCTGATACTCCGCGTGACCAAGTACGGGATCTCCCGCGCATTCACGGAACATCGCCCTGTCTATGTCGGCCTGCAAATGTTCTGCTCTGACGCCGACCGAAAACGGTTTTGCCTCCAACGAGTAACCGTCACGCATCAATTCAAAATAGGTATCTCTGGCACTATGTCCCGTCGCAAGAACTAAAGAATCGTACGGAATTCTCTCTCCCCCTGCGGTGAGCGTATGATCCCCGATATCATGTGCCGTCGTTTTATAGTAAATATCTCCACCGAGCGAGGTGATCTTTTTATCGGCATTCATCACAACACGTCGCAAAACGTCCGTACCTATGTGTGGCTTCGCCTTGTAGAGAATATCGCGTGGTGCACCAAGTTCACATAACGCCGACAGAACGTACGCAATCAAAGGATCGTTTATTCTGGTCGTCAGTTTCCCGTCCGAAAACGTACCGGCACCACCGGCACCAAATTGAATGTTGGTGTTCGTATCAAGGCTGCCCTCGCGAATGAACTTTTCCACCGCTTCGACACGCTCGGGAACGGAAGCGCCCCTCTCAAGAATGATGGGGGCGTACCCGTATTCTGCGAGAACCAATCCCGCAAACATACCCGCCGGTCCAAAACCGACGATGATCGGGCGGTGTTCCATTTTTTTCGTTCCAAGTTCCGGATGGAGCTCCGGCTCGGAAAACATCTTAATATCGGGATCTTGTATCTGCCGTGCAGAGGATTCGATCTCCGCATACACGGAATACACAAACGAAATCTGCCGTCTTGCATCGATGGATTTTTTTGCAATCTTCAATTCAGACGGACGAATCCCCGTTTTCTTTCGGATGAGAGCGGATGCTTTTTCGAGCGCCTCCTCATCAAAACGGTTTTCCCCCGCGCGATAGTATACGCGAATATTGTTTATCGTGATTCTGATTTTGTTTTTCATCAAGTTTTATTAAGTTTCAAGTATTATCCGTATTATTTTTATTATCGGAACGTAACGTTGATATCGTACGTTCCGACCTCGATCACGTCATCCGCATGCGCCGAGTCGATCTCAACGTCCGCGCGCACTCTCACCGTACCCGTATTCGAGCTTGAGAACGGACTCATATCGAAAGTCAGCATAATATCTTCGGAATTGATTTTCGAGATAGCGTTTATATCCCCCATAATTGTCACGACAATCGAAGATTTGTCCCAATCGTATTTCACGCCGGGTTTACCGCCTGTATCGCGAATATTCGTGCTGGGAACGCTGATCTGTCTCGTTTTTATCGAGCTGTCAATACCAACGATAACTTCAATTCGGTTTGTACTGAGAGACACTCCCGGAACAGATTCGGGAATAACCAATTTCTGACAACGGTTGTTTTCAAAATCCAATTTTTCGTCCACAATAACCTTGGAGAGAAGATCCCCTTTTTCAATGATCTCGCGATCCCCCGTAATCTGAATCACAGAGGGAAATATGCTGACGTTCGCATTGGATTCATTCAGAAAATCGTACTTAAAGTCGACCTCGATCGGCACTTCCACCGTTTTGATGATCGGAATTTCAAATGTCATCTCACGCGGATAGAAGTCAACATACGGACTCTCAATCATCGTACCATTTTTATCCGCGAGATAGATTTTTTTCGTAACAACGGTAGAATTCTTGATTCCCGACATATCGATGTTTACGATGGCTTTGTCCACTTTGGAAAGGATCGCGGACGGACCCGTCACCGTTACGTTGTCGAAAGGAAACTCGATCGTTCCCGTATAACAACCTGCGGGAAGATTGGTATTGTCGCGAATCTCAGCAATATCCACGGAAATCTGTTCCGCTTTGTCAAGATACACGGAAATCACGTCTTGTGACATACCGACAAGCTTACAGCCGGCCGGAACATCCACGGAAATACGGCAGGAATGACGGCTGCTCTGATCGGTGATACCGGCAACGTTGACCGTCGCCACGATATCTTTTTCATTGAGCTGCGACAGCACACTTTTTTTACCGGACAACGTTACGTCAATCAGCGTACCGTACCCGTTGTAGATCGCGAGACCTTTATCGACAAGCTCTTCCGTCCCCACAAGTTCCACGGGAATATGGCTGAACGTCTGCTCAAATTCCGGACTTTCCACTGCCATCACGTATAACCACATACAGAACGCAACGAAAACACACAGGATTTTCGCAAAAATCCCGGAGTGTTTTTGTTTTTTTGCTTCAAGCTCGCTGTGTTCTACCACGTATTCACGATTGTTTGTATCGGGCATAAATTCTATCTCCCTATCAAGTCTGCCTTACTTTACGTTTTTTTCGTTCTTGTTTTTTTCCTTCATTCTGCCAAGAAGCAGATTGATGCGACTTCTCTCCCTCTCACCACCGATATCAAGGTTTGTGCAGAGGAACTCGCTAAGCGTATCTTCGTCATACCCGCGCACAAGCTTTCCCTCCACAGCCGTGGAGATCGTTCCCGTTTCCTCGGACACGATAATAACGACGGCATCACTGTTTTCACTTACGCCGATTCCCGCACGGTGACGGGTTCCGAGGTCCTTAATAATATCGGGATTATTGGAAAGAGGCAGTAGGCATCCCGCCGCATACAAACGGAAATTTCGCATAACCATCGCACCGTCGTGCATCGGCGCTTTATTGAAGAACACGTTCTTTATCAAAAACGAAGCGGGATATGCATCAACGATCGTTCCCGTCGAAATGACGTCGCCGAGCTTCGTCGTTTTTTCAAACACGATGAGCGCACCCGTTTTGCTGCGGGAAAGATCACAGACTGCCGGAACTATCTCGTCAATGATGATGTGCAGCGCGGACTGATCTTTATTCTCACCGCCGATGCTTTTGATGCCCTTGAACGGCTGTCCGCCCACCTTTTCAAGCACGGAACGAATTTCCGGCTGGAACAAAATGACCAGCGTAATAAAACCGATCTGGAACACGTTTTTCATAATATACTGCACCAGATACATATCCGCAATGGAACTGATGATCTGAACAACGAGGAGCAGCACAAGACCGAGCGCAAGCTTACCTGCCCGTCGCTCTCTGATAAACGTATATAAATAATAAAGAAGAATGGAAACGAACGCAATATCAACGATATCAATAAAAGTGATGTTCTTTATGATATCCAGAATATTCGAAAGCTGTTCCGGGATGGCAAGAAGTGGTACAAACACGGCATCATATCCTTCCTAATATATTGTTAACCTTTATTATATCATATACTGCTCAATTTTTCAAACATTTTTATGTGAAAATCTAAAATAAATTATTGACCGTGATTTTTCGTCCGCATAGTACAGATTACACAAGGAATCACGGTATAATTATACAAATATGTTATAAAAAAACTCTTTCTTTTTTTGATAAGAAATGGTATAATATCTTATTATATATTATTCTCTGGAAATGGCTGTTTATGAAACACAATTCAACCAAATATCTTCGTATTATCTGCGGGCATTACGGCAGCGGCAAAACAAACGTCGCCGTCAACCTTGCTCTGCAATCAAAAAACGACCATCCAAGTTCCAACGTATACCTTGCGGATCTTGATATCGTAAATCCGTATTTCCGTTCAGCGGATGCCGCCGATCTTCTTGAGGTGCACGGCGTAAACGTACTGATTCCCGAGTTTGCCAACACAAATGTAGACATCCCGTCCCTCCCCACCCGTTTGTCATCTCTCATTACTACACCGGGTGAAAACGATATCGTTTACGTGGACGTGGGCGGTGACGACGGTGCCATTGCCCTTGGCAGATATCGTTCGTACATTCCGGACGATGCGTATGAGCTCATTTATGTGATCAATATGTTCCGTCCTCTTACCGCCACCCCTGAAGAGGCAATGACATGTATGCAGGAGATTGAAGCACTGTCGGGGTTGAAATGCACAAAAATCATCAACAACTCCTCTCTCGGTGCCGATACCACAGCGTCTGATATCCTCTCCACCGTCACCTATGCCAAAGAAACCGCTGCACTTTGCAGTCTTCCCCTCGCAGCACACACCTACTGCCCCGCGATCGTTCCCGATCTCGAAGCAGAACTCGAAAAACACGGTCTGAAAAACGAACCGTTCATGCCCATTGAACTTGCTACAAAAAAACTGTTCTGATTCTCCAAGTCGGAACAAAAAATAAACATAAAATATTCATAACGGAGGTTATAAATGAATAAAGTTACATTCAACATCGAGAGATGTAAGGGATGCGGTCTCTGCATCGAAGTTTGTTCCAAGAAGATCCTTGAAATTGACACCGCAACTCTCAACAGCAAGGGTTATCACCCCGCAAAAATTACCGATCAGTCCAAGTGTATTGCCTGCACAATGTGCGCACTGATGTGCCCCGACTGCGTAATCAAAATCGAAAAAGACGTTTAATAAGTACAAAGGAGTCATAGAATTATGTCAAAAAAAGTATTGATGAAAGGTAACGAAGCCATTGCTGAAGCGGCTATCGCTTCCGGATGTCTTTATTTCTTCGGTTATCCGATCACTCCCCAAACGGAAATTTCCGAATATATGGCAAAAAGAATGCCGAAAGTCGGCGGTCTCTGCCTTCAGGCGGAAAGTGAAGTCGCCGCAATCAATATGACGATGGGCGCAGCAGCAGCAGGTTCCCGTGCCATGACGTCCTCGTCTTCCCCCGGAATTTCCCTGAAAAGCGAAGGTATTTCCTATATCGCAGGATGCGATCTCCCCTGCCTTATCGTAAACGTTCAGCGCGGCGGCCCCGGTCTTGGCGGTATTCAGCCCTCTCAGGCAGACTATTATCAGGCAACCCGCGGTGTTGGTCACGGTGATATGAGACTCATCGTTGTTGCTCCCTCTTCCGTTCAGGAAATGGCATCTCTCACAGCCGAAGCGTTCGACCTTGCCGATCAGTACCGTATGCCCGCTATGCTTCTCGCAGATGGCGCTCTCGGCCAGATGATGGAGCCCGTTGACTTCTCCCTCTTCCCGAAGCGTGAGATCGCCGAAAAAACCTGGGCAGCCTGCGGTCACGGCGGTACAAGAAAAAAGAATATCGTAAACTCCCTCTACATAGATCCCGTCGTTCTTGAAAAATCCGTTATGGAAAGATACGAAAGATACGCACTGATCGAAGAAAACGAAGTAAAGTACGAAAATTATATGACGGACGACGCAGATATCGTAATCGTTGCCTACGGTATCACCGCACGTATCTGTAAGAGCGCAATCAACGAAGTCCGTAAAGCAGGAATCAAAGCGGGACTTCTCCGTCCGATCACCCTCTGGCCGTTCCCGAAGAAGCAGATCGCTGCTCTCACTGACACGACAAAAGCATTCATTTCGGTAGAAATGTCCATGGGACAGATGATCGACGATGTTAAGCTTGCCGTAAACGGTAAACGCCCCGTGCATTTCTACGGCAGAACCGGTGGCATGATCCCCTCGGTAGAAGAAGTAGCGGCTGAAATCCGCAAGCTCTCCGAAAGTCTTTGATTCAAGGAAAGGAAACAACTATGAAAACAGTATTTGACAGACCTCAGTCGTTAACGGATATTCCGCTTCACTACTGCCCCGGCTGCACACACGGTATCGTACACAGACTCGTTGCCGAAGTCATTGACGAACTCGGACTTGTCGGCAAGACCGTCGGTATCGCTCCCGTCGGATGTTCCGTTTTTGCGTATAATTATTTTGAATGCGATATGATCGAAGCGGCTCACGGCCGTGCTCCGGCTGTCGCTACCGGTGTAAAAAGAACCCATCCCGACACTGTTGTTTTCACCTACCAGGGTGACGGCGACCTTGCTGCGATCGGTACGGCAGAAACCGTTCACTCCGCAACACGCGGTGAAAACATTACCGTTATCTTCATCAACAACTGTATCTACGGTATGACGGGCGGTCAGATGGCTCCTACCACTCTTCCCGGTCAGGTATCCACGACCACACCTTACGGCAGAAGCCGCAAGATTCAGGGTAGCCCCATCCGCGTATGTGAAATGCTCTCCACACTTGACGGCGTTGCTCTCGCTGCCAGAGTTTCCGTGGATAGCCCGAAGAACGTAATCGCGACAAAGAAGATGATCAAAAAAGCGTTCCAGAATCAGCTTGACGGTAAGGGATTCTCCATCGTGGAAGTACTTTCCACTTGTCCGACAAACTGGGGCCTTTCCCCGACAGACGCTCTCCAGTGGCTCCGTGATAATATGATCCCCTACTACCCCCTCGGCACATACAAGGATACAGAAGCGGTAAAGGATGGTGAATAATATGACAACAACAATTATTTTTGCCGGAAGCGGCGGACAGGGTATCCAGTTCTCCGGTAAGCAGATGGCGAAAACCGGTATGCACTTTGACAAAAACGTAACCTTCCTTCCCTCCTACGGCCCCGAAATGCGCGGTGGTACTTCCAACTGTACCGTTGTTATCTCTGACGAAGAGATCGGCTCTCCGAGCGTTACCACGCCCGATATTCTCGTGGCAATGAACCTGCCCTCCTTCGACAAATTCGAGCCGAAGGTAGCTGCAGGCGGCACCGTCTTCTGCGATTCTACTCTCGTTGGTAAAAAGACAGAACGTACCGACATCAAGGCGGCGTATATTCCCGTCACAACCCTCGCAAACGATAACGACCTCTCCGGTTTTGCCAACGTTATTATGCTCGGTTATATTCTGAAAGTCACCGGCCTCTTTGAGTTCGATGCTTTCCGTGAATTCCTCATTTCCAGCATTCCCGCGACAAAAACAGCGCTCATCGAAAAGAACGACAAAGCGCTTCGTATCGGCTACAACTTCGCTGAATAATGAATCTTCAAGTCCCCATCGGAATTCTCTATTCCCGTGGGGACTCCATCTTTCTCGAAAAATGAAATTTGAAATCGGAGGAGCTATGGAAAAATGGAACGCCTATACCGCAGATGGCACTCTCACGGATATTATATTGATCCGCGATGAGGAAATCCCGGACGGACTCTTTCATGTCGTTTGCGAAGTGCTCGTACGCCACACCGACGGCAGTATTTTATGTATGAAACGCGCAGAAACCAAACGCGCTTGGCCGGGATACTATGAAGCCACAGCAGGCGGATCTGCGCTTCTCGGCGAAGATATTCACCACTGCGTAAGGCGGGAGCTTTTTGAAGAAACGGGAATTCGCTGTGAGGAATTCGACGAGGTCGGCTGTGATTTTAACAGTAAATTTCACACGATCTTCTATTCCTTCGTTTGCATCGTGGACTGCCCCAAAGACTCCATCGTTCTTCAGGAGGGCGAAACGGAATCGTATATGTGGCTGACTGCGGAAGAATTCACACGATTCATTCAAACCGATGCAGTGATTGACTTACAGATCAAGCGTTTTTCATCCTATCTGACAGAACAAAATTTACTCCCACACGCATAATTTACCGTTCTAATCTCACGTGCGGCGAATATATTATAGCAGATAACCGATCTTTCATGTTGGAGGAATCTATGTTTATTTGCACCGTACGCGCGAGTACCCTTAAATTTTTCTGCGTTATCGCCGTATCCTTGGCCGTGTTATGCTCCATCGTCCTGATGATACCCGAGTATACCCCCGTCTCAACGAAAGCCGTTGCCGCCGAAGCAGAAAAATACAACTATTCGAAAATCAAAACCCCCGAAGACGTCATTTCGTTCCTCGGCCAATTTGGCTGGGAAGTCGACCCGACACCTCTTGAGGAAGTAAAGCTTCGAATCCCCGACGAATTTGACAAAGTGATGAATTCGTATAATGAGCTACAGCGGAACCAGGGACTCGATCTTTCCAAGTACAAAGGACGTGAGGTCACTCGCTACACCTATCTCGTGAAAAATTACCCGGATTATAGCGGCAGCGTCATGGCAAATGTCATCGTCTATAAAAATCGCGTGATCGGCGGGGATATCTGTTCGTCCGATATTCGCGGATTCATCTGCGGGTTCAATCCTCAAATAAAAGCAAAATAAAGAAAAAAACGGTATCAAATGATACCGTTCTTTTTATAAAAGTTCTTATCAAAAATTAGTCAATGTCAACACTCTTGCCGGTCTGTGCAGACTCGTAGATCGCGTCAAGGATCTTCATAAGAGCAACGCCGTCTTCACCGGGAGCACGGCATACGTCAAGACCCATGGAGGAATCAACAAAGTTCTTGATTTCTGCTTTGAATGCTTTGTCAAAATTGAAGGTTGAATCCCCTTGAGGTGTTACATCAACAAACATCCCTGCCATATCGGTAGCAATTGCCATTGGCTTAGAGAATTTTGCTCCTGCCTTTGTACCGAAAACTTCAAGGTTGCCGCTTCCGGAGGTGTTAAGGTTAAAGCTTGCCTCAACATTGATGGTGAATCCATTGTCAAAACGAACCATAGCCGCCGCAAAGTCTTCAACGGAATATTCATAACCTTCCTTACTACTGGAAAGGTCCCAATCCGACGAACCACTTTCAGCTCTGTTCATACCAAGGTTTTTGTATGTTACACCATAAGCGGAAACCGGCTTCGGACAACCTGCAATGTATCTGGAAAGGTCGATAACGTGCACACCAAGGTCGATCAGAGGACCGCCACCGGAGAATTTCTTATCACCGAACCAACCGCCGGGACAACCGTTTCTTCTGAGGTACATAGCCTTCGCGTAGTATACGTCAC
>JAZRNC010000257.1:0-2221 GCA_045647965.1 Eubacteriales bacterium
TGTGAGCCAAGGAGTTGTCTGGGTTGGTTGTCTTCCTAAGACCGCTTGGCCTCCGACTTGATCTCTCCACGTACAGTGAACGGAACGGTTACTACCGTGTCGTTTTCATTCAGTGTGATGCGCGGAAGGTATTCGTATTCCTCATCCCCCGCGTATTTCAGTCCTACCCTGACCGAGCCGGTACGGTATCCGCCAGCCACGATCTCAAAATACGCTCTCGAGCCAACCAGCGGCTGGTCAATCGCTCCGAGAACGGCTGAAAAATACGCTCTGCCGCGAATATCGGGGGTCACCCGTCCATATTCCGCATCCGCATCCCCATACAAACTTTGGAACGATCCCGCAAGATACTTTTCATACCGAACAAAGCCCGCCGACACGTTTCTCGAAACGTAGGGCGTGGAAATATACATGGACGTGCAGTAGGCATCCTCGGAAAGCTCTACCCTCACGCTGATTCGGCTGATACTTCCGTAAAGTTCGGAAATGTCAATGTTCACGAGGTTCCACCTCGTCGTGCTTATGTAAAGGGAGGAAGTATACTCCCGTCTGTCCGTCGTAATGGTGATCGTGGTACGAAGCTCGTCAACATTGCTTCCAAACAGACACATACCGAACTGCAACAGATCATATCCGGTGGTGTCCGACTGCACGTTGATGG
This sequence comes from Eubacteriales bacterium, assembly GCA_045647965.1. Classification (GTDB taxonomy): domain Bacteria; phylum Bacillota; class Clostridia; order Oscillospirales; family CAG-272; genus UMGS1696. The sequence goes on from JAZRNC010000257.1 coordinate 662, forward strand.
AAAACTCCGCTCTGTTATATACAAGACGGCTGCGATCGGTCACGTACGCATAGAAAAGGTTAATATCCCCGATCGTGCGGTTGTAGGACTGCGTAACATCACCGCGGAACATACTGTTTGCGGGGGTCATCGGAATATTCATCCGATTCGGGGATTCCTCCGGTGCAAAGACTTCACTCTCATCACCGAGATAACCACCCTCCGAGTACACGCGAAGTCCCATATTCGGTGCCGCCGTAACGGACGTGGAAAAAATCCCGAGAAGAATGCCTGACAGCAGAAGAATTCCCGCGAATATTTTCAGTTTTTTCAAGTCTCCGCACCCCCTCACGCGTAATCGGCAAAAAAGAATATTTTGCCATCTTATATATCATTGTAGCATATTTCCCTACCTCTTGTCAACAATGAGAACGGGGGACTTGCCGATTCTAAAGAAAAAAACGACCTCACGCACGCCATTCCATTAGGAAAATGGGCAAAAAAACGAGGATTTGCGAGGATTTTTAATGCTAAATCAAAATAATCGGATTTTTTTCAAAAAACCTATTGACAAGACGATGGATCCGTGATATAATCTTTCCGTTCGAAAAAATTAACCAATCTATCATTCGGAGGAAAACAGTATGTCCACATACATGGCTAAGCCCGAAACAGTTGAACGCGGCTGGTACATCATCGACGCTGCCGGCAAACCGCTCGGTAAGACCGCCGTTACCGCTGCTAACATTCTTCGCGGTAAGCACCGCCCTGAATTCACACCTCACGTTGACTGCGGTGAATTCGTTGTTATCATCAACTGCGACAAGGCAATTCTCACAGGTAAGAAACTCGATCAGAAATTCTATCGTACACATTCCGGCTACATCGGCGGTCTGAAGGAAACATCCTACCGTCACCTTATGGAAACAAAGCCTGAATTCGCTATGCAGGCTGCAATCAAGGGTATGCTCCCCCACAACTCCATCGGTGAAAAGGCAATCACAAGACTCAAGGTATACGCAGGTTCCGAACACAAGCAGCAGGCTCAGAAGCCTGTTCCGTACGAAGTTGAAATATAAGAAAGGACAGGTATAAATAATGTATACAAGTGCTAAGCCTTATTTCTATGGTACGGGCAGAAGAAAGAGCTCCATCGCTCGCGTAAGAATCTATCCCGGCAGCGGTAAGATCACCATCAACAACCGCGACATCGACGAATATTTCGGTCTTGAAACTCTCAAGCTCATCATCAACCAGCCCTTCGGTGTAACAAACACTATGGGTAAGTTTGACATCGTTGCTAACGTTAAGGGCGGCGGTATCTCCGGTCAGGCAGGTGCTATCCGTCACGGCGTTTCCCGTGCTCTCATCCTCGCTGACGAAAGCTACCGTCCTCTTCTCAAGAAGTCCGGCTTCCTCACGAGAGACCCTCGTATGAAGGAAAGAAAGAAGTTCGGTCTCAAAGCAGCTCGTCGTGCTTCCCAGTTCTCCAAGAGATAAGTTATTATCTTACTATACAAAAAGCTCTGCTACGCAGGGCTTTTTTGCTTTTCATACTGAGGCTCGAGATGTAAACTTTCG
>JAZRNC010000258.1:0-16303 GCA_045647965.1 Eubacteriales bacterium
GATGCAGAATATCGATCCGTCCGGTGAGCTTTTCGATCCAATGACGCACATCTCCGCCGGCATCCTGTACCCAATAAGTATCCAGACAGAACGATGTCTTTTTGGGATCAAGACCATCTACAAACATATCCATCGCCGTCTTTCCGTTTTCAAGGAGACGGAATTCCTGACTATGGTTATGGTACGTGAACTTGAAACCATACTCATAAATCGTATCCGCTACTTTGTTGGCGTCTTCGATAAACTGTTCTACGAGAGAAACATTTCCCGTAGCCGTTTTTCCGATCCCCATATTAGTCGTACCGAGCGCTCTGTGAAGCTCCATTGCTCTCTCGGGATTGTTCAGCATCAGCCCAAAGTCGTCGTGCGTACCGCAGATCTCGATACCTTCTTCTGCCGCAATTTTGCCGAATTCATCGTAAGGAATGGAACAGCCTGCTGTCTGCACAACATCGTAACCGATTTCCTTGATTCTTCGGAAGCTTTCACGAATGCTGTCAGCATCGTTCAGGAAACTACTGATTGTAAAAAGCTGCAAACCAAGTTTTTCAATCATTGTGTTCTCTCCGTATATACGATTTGTATTCTTATTTCATAAAGTGCTTGTGGATATACTCGGAAGAAATTCTCGCAGAATCGAACGGGTCACCGGGGCATCTGTCCTGTTCAACAACAAAGTACTTAACACCCGTATTTACTGCGGTTTCAAGAATACCTTCCCACCACATATTACCGTTTCCGACTTCGCAGATAACCGGCACCTTACCGTCGCAGTACATATCCTTGAGGTGGAGGATCTCAACACGGCCTGCCAGTCTTTCGAGCCAATGACGAACGTCACCGCCGCCATACTGTATCCAATACGTATCGAGGGTGAACGCGGTCTTAACGGGGTCGAGACCTTCTACCAGCATTTCCATCGCTGTCTTTCCGTTTTCGAACGGGCGGAATTCGTGCGCGTGGTTGTGATAGGTAAACTTAAAGCCATAATCGTATATGTTATTCGCGATCGTGTTAGCTATTTCGATAAATTCTTCCACATTCTGAATATCTGTAGCGGGGAACGCGGGAATACCCATATTATGCGTATTAAGCGCGCGGTGGTTTGCGATAGCCTGCATCGGATCGTGGATCATCATTTCAAAATTATCGTGAGTACCGCAGATCTCGAACTCTTCTTCAGCAGCGATTCTTCCGAGTTCTTCATAAGGAATAGCAGCGCCGTCCGTCTGACCGTAGTCATAACCCATCGCCTTTAATCTGCGAAAAGTATTTCTGATGTCTGTTGCTGTTTTCATGCCAACTTTTACTGTGTAAAGCTGTATACCGAGTCTTTCAATCATTTTAGTTTCCTCCGAAACGTTACTATTATTCAAGCTCATCAATTGAACCTTAAATCATAATAATACTTTTTTATAATTTTGTCAATACTATATGCTTATTTTTTCGCAACAATTTTTTATGATATTGACAAGAATTTGCGCCGCCTTCTCCATTCCCTCAACGGTGATATGTTCGTACGGTCCGTGGAACGAATACCCACCCGTTCCGAGATTTGGAGTCGGCAATCCCATAAACGAAAGCCTTGCACCGTCCGTACCGCCGCGTACCGGCTCGTGTGTCGGCTCAAGTCCTGCCATTTTTACAGCAGAGTCGGCAATTTCCACGATTTCGTATACGGGAAGGATCTTCTCAGCCATATTTCTGTACTGTTCTTTGATCGTCAGCGAGGCAGTTCCCTCTCCGTATTTTGCATTGACCGCAAGAACGGCTCTCCGCATGCGTTCCTCTCTCTCCTTCAGTTTTTCCGCGTCGTGATCACGCAGAATGTAGTGGAGTTTCGCGCCGCTGACATCTCCTTCCATATCGGTCAAATGATAGAAACCCTCATATCCTGCCGTGTGCCGTGGACTCTCCTCCTGCGGGAGCATAGAATGGATCTCCATCGCAACAAGGGACGCATTGATCATGCGATCCTTAGCATCTCCGGGGTGAATGTTGTATCCACGCACCAAAACGTCTGCCGCCGATGCGTTGAACGTTTCATACTCCACGACCCCCTCTGTACCGCCATCCACCGTATAGGCAAACTGCGCATCGAAAATACCGAGATCAAAAGCATTTGCCGATTCTCCGATTTCTTCATCCGGGGTAAAACACAGCGAAATGGGACCGTGGGGGATATTCTCGGACAAAATCACATCCACCGCATGAAGGATTTCGGTTATTCCCGCTTTATCATCCGCACCGAGCAGTGTTTCGCCGTCCGTCGTGATCAACGTCTTTCCTTGAAGGGTAGGAAGGTGGGGAAAATCTCTCACACTCAACACTCTGCCGGACTTACCGAGAGGAACGTCTCCGCCGTCGTAATTCCGGATCACCGATTCCAAAATCGGTGAGTCCGCAAAATCGGGAGAAGTATCCATATGGGCAATAAACCCAATTCGCACAGCGTTTTCATACCCATCCGACGGTGGGATATGTCCGTAAACGTAACATTTTTCATCCACGAACGCGTCCGTAATGCCAATCTGCTTCATATCCTCCATGAGAAGATGGGCGAGAACGAATTCTTTTTCATCCGACGGTGTTTTACCCGAGTGTTCGTTACTCGCACTCGGCACGTGAACGTATTTCAAAAACCTCTCCAATATTGTCATCATGATCTGTCTCCAAAAATGTATTTTCTGCATTCATTATACCGCACCCACATTAAAAATGCAAGGCGTAAAAAGCGCGGGAACGGTTTTATTTTCGCAAACTTCGCACGGTGCAAAATAATTGCGAAAAGACTTGAAAAATCCTACGCTTTGCTATATAATAAGGATATATTATTTTTTCAGTTTCGGAGTATGTTCTATGATTAAAGAAAATGTCGTAAATTCCCGTACGTACCGCAGTTTCAATGAATCCGTTCTGATTTCCCGTGAAGAGATTATGGAGATCATTGATACTGCCCGTTTTTGCCCGAGCGCTCGTAATCTTCAGCCTCTGAGATACCGCATCGTGACCGATCCGCAGGAGATCGAAGATATGATCGACTCCACCAAATGGGGCGGTGCTCTTCCTCAGTTGAAATTGCCGCCGGACGGACACCATCCGAGCGCGTTCATCGTCATCTGCTGCGACAGCACGGTGAGCGAGGTAACTCCCGAGTGCTTCATTGACGTCGGAATTGCGGCTCAGACAATGATGCTCTGTGCAAACGATATGGGATTTGGCGGATGTATGCTCCGTTCCTTTACCCCAGCAACGATTTCCCAGAAGCTCTTGATCCCGAAGAAATACACACCGCTTCTCATACTCGCGCTCGGAACTCCTGATGAAACCGTGTTCATCTGTAATGTGAACTCCTCCGGAGACACCACGTATTACCGAGATAAGATCGGTCTGCATTTCGTTCCCAAGCGTTCCCTGGATGACATCATTATTGAATAATTCAGAATATGATATACACAATTCTTGCCGTAACGGTCTCCGCTTCTCTCATACTCCTTACCGTTCTCGGAGAACGAATGCGTGGACGTGAACGATTGTTTCTGATCCTCAATTCCGCTCTTGCTGGTGGGGGATTCCTCGTTTCTCTCCTTGCCTACGTTATCACCCGCGCCGCCATCTCGTCGGTGGAGAATTCCGAAACGTGGAGGGAATGGGCATGGGATGCGTTCTGTCTTACCGTAGATATCATCATTCCCCCCGTGCTTCTGTTTTCCGCTTTTCTCACGGTTGCCGTACTCACAACATACGTCACCAAACGGAAATCCAATCTGGAATTCACAGCCAGACTGCCTCTTGCAGTTTCCGTTGCCGCTTCTGCCACGCTGTTTCTCATCCTCCCCCTTTGTGTCGAGATACTCGAAAACACCGTGATGGATCTTCGATTGGCGGCGTATACCTTTTCAATCAGCGCCATCCTCGTGATGCGCTCGCCGTTCATTCTCTCTTTTGCACTGAAACTCCGTTCCAATGTGAACGTCAAGTGATAATTTCAGAGTATTCATCTGAAAAATCGCGTTAATCCGTGCCAAACTCTTGAAATTCCCACGGGTTTATGATACAATTTTATAAACTATCTATGCGTCAGACCAAAACTATCTTCAAAAAAGAAAGGCATATGGATATATGAATACTGCTTATAAAAAAATCACCTCGGTTGTTCTATCCCTTTGTTTGCTCCTCACTCTTTGTGTGATCGTTCTTCCGACAACAGCATCGGCTTCCTCTACCGTCATAACCGAAACGCTCAACGTCGCCGGTTATGAGAAAAACGAATCCGGTCCCGGTTACGATTGGGCAAACCGCTTTGATAAACTCACACTCACAAACCTCAACTTAGATACCGACTCTCCCTACGGTCTTCGCCTGCCGAAGGATTGTACTGTCATCCTCAACGGAAACAACACCATTAAGGCGGCAAAATACGGCATCACTTGTTCCGGTACTGTCTCCTTCAAGGGTGAGGGAACGCTGACCATCGAAGCCGGAAACGTCGGTATTTATCTTCTTTCTCAAGAAACAAACCACAAGATCCGAATCCAGAACGGTAAATTCACCATCACAGCCGGAGAGTACGGTGTATACAGTGAATACGCGGACTTCTCTTTCGTAAACGGTGAAATAAACTTCAATATGACAAACCCCAATGCGGTTGCCATCAAAGGTCGTTGCGTAAACCTTCTCGGCGGAACGTTCAAATCGAACGCACCCGTGACCTCCACCATGGAACTCGTTGTAAACTCCATCAACCTTGACATTAACGCCTCTACCTCTGCCCTCGTTTCTCCCAAACTTACGATGAAATACCTTGACATCAAAGCAGACGGAAAGAGCGTGGATGAATATGATGGCGAAAATACCGTCTCCACAAAGGGCCTTTCCCGATACAACAAAACGAGTATCTTCTTCGGAGACTCCGTTCCCGGCTGGGTTGACTATATTGCTGCCGCATTCGTCGTTCTGATGGTTGCTGCCGTCATCGTTCTTCCGATTCTTCACCAGAAGAAAAAGAAAAAACTTCTGTACGAACGTCTCGCCAAAGAAGGATATATCGACTCCCCCGAAAAATAAAATTTCATAACAGAAAAAAGCGTACGCCAAAGGAACTTTTTCCGTAGAGCAGGCTTGTCTGTCGATAATATCGAAGGGCGGTGGGAGACCCCTCTCACCCTACAATAACAAAACAAACGTAAAGGCACTTATGTCAAATTTGACACAAGTGCCTTTTATCATACTGTCAAGTAAATTGTCGAGCGATGGTAAGCCCAAACCTCATCTACTTTTCCTGACAAGTACTGCTTTTGCAGACACAACAGCAAAGCCACACGAAGCGGGGCCAAAAATCATAGTGCCGCGAGACGTTCCTTGATGCTTACATAACGCCAATCGTCCTTTATTGAATCAAATACATTGTCATTATTATTGAGATATTTCAAATAAGCGTGACCAAGTGTCTCTTCGTTGTGTTTTGAAATGTCTTTTCGGCTGAATTTGATCTTATTAACAAATAAAGACGAATGATCAATTTCTGTGAAGTTCTTAAATTTTTCGCAGTACAGCACCATCTTTTCAAGTTCATCTATTGCTCTTTCAAACTCTCCCGCCTTGCCACTTTCAAGTGCCATAAAAAAGCTTATTCTTGTCAGACGATCATTGTAAAAACCAAAATCCTCATCCGAAAAGATTATATGGAACATATCGTAAAGAGATTTCAACAGAGTATGCTTTTCTTCGTGAGTGTATCCTGCATCTTTACAATCAATCAGATATTTCATATAGAGATACATCCGGTCGCAGACCTTCCAAAAATAATTCTGACAATGTTCCACGAGTTCGTTTCCTTCAAGCACGTGCAGGCGGAGATCTTCTGGTTGAGGTATCATATCCGCATACTGCAATGCTTTACTTCTATCCCCCGCGTGCAAATAGGCAAAGCACAGCCCTCGAATAGCGCCCATCCTATATTCCATGTTTGTGGATTCCAAGAGCTGTTCGCCGAGCATAACAAGCTCATCAAAGCTTTCCTCAACGTAACCGTTCTGTAAGACTCTCATCAAATAGTAACGAACGGTTTCATCGTTTGGATACTTCTTTTGCATCGCGCGGCTCAACTTCAAGCGTTCAGCAGTCTTGCCCTGGCTGTGAAGTTCGGCATACTTGGCGGTAAATTCTTTGATCTCGGTTTGCTTTTTGCTCTTGGCAATATCGATCTCGAGCAAAATATCCGCGCTGACCTCAAAAATGTTTGCAAGTATGGGAAGATGAGAAATATCGGGCGTGGTCTTATCGCATTCCCACTGAGAAACGGCATTTGTAGAAACGCCCAACATTTCAGCAAGCTGCTCCTGTGTGATATTCCTATCGCGGCGTAATTTTTTGATTGTAATTCCAATAGACATAACTTTTCTCCTTTGTGATAATTCAAAAGCGCTTTTGTACTTTAATTATACATAACTTTTCGATGTATTTACACCAAGCATTTTACCAATACAATTCAATCTACGCTTTAATATTTACAGCCATAGTTTATCATAAAATCACACAAAAAACAATTCCCAGCCGAAGCGGGGCGATAGATTATTCGTTGAGTAGTTTTTCTATTTCTTTTCTTTGTTCCTTTGTGTACTCATAAACGGTAGCTTTGAACCATTTGTTTTCAACGAAATCTTCTTCAAAAGCATCCATTACTTTTAGTGCAATCCTAAATTGGGAATTTGCTTTTTCAAGTTCGCCGTTTTCTTTCAAACGCTTACCTACGACAATCAGCATATCGATCAAATCCTCTGCGGAAAGATTTTTTTGCTTTTGTGCCGCCTCATAGCTATCCTCTCCGTCCAAAAGGGATGCCATCAGCTCCAATTTGGAAAAATAAATTTCGGGGATAATTTCAAGTGTCGGCTTGACTAAATCATTCTGCCCATTTTCTTTGTAACACGATGCAAGAATGCGGCAGGCGTCATATTTTACGGAATCATCCTTTGTAGACTCAATGAGGGTTTTGCAAAGAGTGATTACCTCATCTGCTCTCGTCTGATAATCCAACGTGTATAGCAGATTATTCAATATGATGTCATTTCCGGGGAATCTCTGTAATCCTTCGCGCAAAATACGTTCAGATTCTGCTCCATCGGTGAAACGATATTTATATGCCTCATGACAGATTGCCTCAACCTGCTTTTCCATCTCAAACAGATTAAAATCAAACAGCTCGTCTGTTGAAACACCGAAGAAGGAGGCGATTGCGGGGATCATAGTCACATCCGGCATTGTGTTTCCGTTTTCCCATTTTGAAACGGCTTGAAAAGATACGCCAAGATAGTTAGCGAAAACCTCTTGCGATACATTCTTTTGTTTTCTTAACGATTTAATTTTTTCACCAAGTTTAAACATAGTTGTTCCTCCAAATTGTCTTGGATCAGCGCTTATCCTGATACTATTATAGCAAATGAATATAAAAATACAATAACTCATTTGGAGAGAATTTTTCTAACAGTAGTTGAATTGTTAATCAAAAAATCGGCGCACCTGCTCTATCGCAAGTACGCCAATCGTACGCTTTTTTGTTATTCTTTACTTTATATCGCCCTCATCGAAAACGTCGCCGCATTCGGGACAGAATTTCGGAGCTTTTGTCGGGTCGGAAGGTTCCCAACCACACTTATCGCATTTGTACGTAGGAACACCCGCCGGCTTTTTCGCACCACATTCGGAGCAGAATTTTCCTTTGTTAAACGCCCCGCAAGAACACGTCCAGCCGTTTTGCTCGGGCTTCTTCGTGCCGCAGGAAGTACAGAATTTTCCGATATTTCGTTCACCGCACGTGCAGATCCACTCGTTTTCTTTTTTGATCTCGGGTTTCTTTGCCCCACAGTTAGAACAGAAGTTGCCGTTCCATACCGCGCCACATGCACATTTTTCGGTATCGGGGGAATCCTTCTTCTGCTCTCTCGCCATTCTGTAAAGGTCGTTTGCATTCATTCCGCCGGCGGAACCTGCCATTCCCATACCGATGAAGCCGTTCATCGCGCCGCTCTGGTTTCCTGCCGCCGTCTTCATCGCCTCTGCCTGTGCACCAACGATCGTAGCCGCCGCCATCGAAGGATCGCGATATATCGCATCTCTCTGCGCGTTTTTGATCATATCCTGATCTTCATCGGGCAGAACCGGAGGATTCATCGCTACGCTGACAACGACAAGACCTCTCTGCTCACGCCATTTTATACAAAGTTCTTCGTTCAGCGCCCTTTCCAGTTCAGTCTGGTGCAGCGGAATCTGATTCGGACGGAGTTCAAGCGCGGAGAGTTTTCCGACTGCCGGTGACAGTGCGCTGATAAACTCCGATTTCAGCTGCGACATAATCTCTTCTTTTTCGTATGAATCTTTTACGTTGCCGCACACGTTGGTGTAGAAAATAAGGGGGTTGACGATCTTGAACGAGTACACACCGTTGCAGCGGAGAGATACATCAATATCAAGCCCAATTCTCGAATCGACCACGCGGAACGGGATAGGATTTGCCGTTCCGAATTTGTTATCCAGAATCTCCTTTGTGTTGAAATAATATACTCTCTGATCCTTTCCGGTATCTCCGCCGTATGTGAACCGTTTTCCGATCGTACGGAACGATTCGATGATGCTTTCTCCGAGATTCCCCGCAAAAATGGACGGTTCGCTCGAAGAATCATAAGTAAACTGACCGGGCTCGGCGCAAACTTCAACGATCTTCCCCTGCTCCACGATAATCATACACTGACCATCGGCAACGGCGATGCCCGATCCGTTCGAGATAACATTATCTTCTCCCTTCGTGTTGGAAGATCTGCCAGAAACACGCTTTTGACCTTTGGTGACGAGAACATCGTTTGCAATCGCATCGCAGTAGAAAAACTCTTTCCATTGATCTGCGAGTACACCGCCAACCGCTCCGGTAAATGCTTTAATAAGTCCCATATCAATCTCCTTTGCTATCTTTTGTTTCCTTGATTCTATTATACTATGTTTTCCTTCGTTTGTCTCTACTCATTTAGAAATTTCTTATAAATTTTATAAAAAATACGTGTATTAAATAGTGAAGGACAAAAAATAGATGTATTTTTGTCCTTTATATTCCATGTTCTATTTTTATCATTTTTTAAAGTTTTTTAAAAGATAGTGGTTCGGGGGAAGGAAAACTTTTGCGAAAAAAAGTTTTCCTTCCCCCGATAAATATCACTTACTGCCTCATTATTATTTAAGGCTATCAAATAATTCCGTCATCGCCGAGCCGCCCATCGCTCCTTCGCGGAAGCGGATCTCAGCGTACGTGTTACCCTCATCGTTCTGGTTACATACGAAGAACAAATATCTCGCGTCGGAAAGGGCACGGTACTCCTTAACCCCCGAAATGCTGCTCGAGGTAGCAAAAGCCAAGTAATCCGAAATCTGATAGAACTCCGACGTATCCATCCAGCGCGCCTCTCCGGTGAAGCAATCCACCATAACGACCGCATCCACGCTGCGGCACGTTTGGGCAAGAACCTCATCCTTTCTGCCGACTTCGGAGAATATCTCCGTTTCGCACGATTTGTTCATCAGTCTCACACACGTATTAAAGAGTTTGACGTTATTTGCGTAGATCGGCAAAGTAATCGTGTGGTAGTGCATTTCCTCATCCTGAAAACTGATGGAGATCGAACCAACGATCGGCTGATTGAATTTACCCTCGGAACTATACTGATACGAATCGATCACATCGGCTATTTCGCGGCTCAGATTCATTTTTTTGTCATACGAAGAAGTCATCCACTTTCCATCCTGCCGTGCTTCTACGTTAACAAGTCCGATATCCTGATTGCCAAGATACAGCGAGACCTCTTCTGCACCAATAGTCATTGACACCGACTCCACGATGTCCCCTTCGAATCGGGTTTTGATATCCATAAATTCATAGTAATCTTCGCTTTTTAACAGGTATTTAACAAGATCACTACTTGTATCCACCCTTACACGGGTAGCAAGCGGCAGACCAAAACGCGGATGCTGAACAATGTTTAAATACATCGTATCGTAAAAAATGTATCCGTACTTTTCCTGCATATTGAGGTCCATAATGTACGTTTCATCGAATTTTTCAAAATAACGGGACGTATAGTCTCCAAAATACTGAGTGATCCTTTCGTCGCCATCTGCCGAGGTAAGGGAGCCGATAAATTCGGGAATTGGACGCAGTGAGGCTTCCGGATCCTCGTTCAGCATAGCATTCACGGTCTTAACTTCTTCCCATTCATCAATAGTGATCTCCGCACCGTTCATCTTAATCTCGTACGACTTCGTATTCAGTGATGAATACGGTTTGCCGATCAAATTTGCCGCATTAAGCGGTACAAATACCATATAGGCAAACGTGACGATGGCAATCAGTGCAAAGGATTTCAGGCCCTTGAACATGGATCTCGATGAGCGGTATAAAATACTGTTGACGATCATCAGTGCGATCACAAGCCCTACCGTGGCGCCAAATGCATAGTTGATAATATCCGCACCGCCAAAAATTCCAGAACCGAATGAGAGGATCCCGAGAAGCCCTGCCGTAAAGATCAAAAGTACTCTCAGTACCTCGAATACGGGTTTCCAGATAATCGTTGTTCCCGAGGATTCGCTCTTTCTGAATTTATGCAGGAACAGACCACCGAGGTAGAACAACGCACTCTCGACAAAGATCTTGAGTTCGGCAAATGAGAAGGATTCTCCGTCGCAAAAGCCTACAATATCTCTTGTAATTCTAACAAACGGAAACAGAGCGGCGAGTCGTTCGGTATTGAAATAATAGGATTCATCCAAATTTATAAATCCGAACGATATCGAATACACGACAAGTGCGTAGATCGCAAAGGGCAAAAACATAAGAATCGCCACCATAGCAAGACGCATAAACGCCGTACCCGTCAATCCTGCGGCAAGGAGAAACAGTGAAAACGTCCACGCAAAACACAGGATAGCAAACAGAGCGAAACGCAGGTATATCGTGAAATATCCGACTCCTCCGGGCATCGTCATCACAATCATTCCATACGTTAAAGCATATCCGAAAAGAATCGCGATGATATAGAATATTCCTCTGGTGGAAGTTTCCGAGAAGTACAGTCCTTCCCTTTTCACGGGAAAGCTATGGTAGCACCCCACTTGTTTCTTGGAATTTACATAGGAGATCGCGCTCATTCCGGCAAGGACACCCATAAGAATACTCACAAGAATTCCGATGATTCCAAGCGTTTCCACAAGGGATTTGACGTAATGGTTCGAAACCTTTTCCCCCATCAGCACACCGGATGCATTGATGGACATAAGACACGGGATCACCATCGAGAGAAAGACAATGATCGCGTAGAGAATCAAACTCAATAAATTCTGCCGCAGCGTAAACCGAAAGAACGGCGCTGACGTGTATTTTTTATCCGATAAAGCTTTCATGGAACTCATATCCTCGCTCCTCCATTTCTGCAATAAATACTTCCTCCAAAGTCAGAGGGATAAACTCAACGAACGTCGGCTCAAGCGTTGCAAGGAATGAGCTGATCTCGTTTTCACTTCCTTTTGCCACAACGGTAAATAAACTTCCTCTTTGATCCTTGGAAAGAAGATTCAGTTCATCCAGTTTTTTGTTTGCTTCTTCCAACCGTTCCCGCGGGATCGTCATTTGTACTTTGTGTATACCAAGCTTCATATCGTCAAGTCCCGCTTCAAACAAAAGTTCCCCTTTGTGAAGCAGTGCTACGTGATCACAGATATCCTCAAGCTCTCGGAGGTTGTGGGAAGCAAACACAACGCTCACGCCGCGCTCCGCTACTTCTGCCGCGATAATTCTCCGTACCGTTTGCCGCATCACGGGATCGAGTCCGTCGAGTGTCTCATCGCAGAATAGATAATCCGTACAGCAGGCAAGTCCAAGAATAATCGATGCTTGTTTCTGCATACCCTTCGAGAACGTGCTAATCTTTCTTTTTTCGTCGAGTCCGAAGATCGAAAGATATTCGCGGTATTTCTCCATCGAAAACGTCGGATACACGCTCGCATACATTTTTGCCATATCGGCTGTGGATGCATTATGCATAAAATACTGATCGTCGGAAAGATATACAAACTGTTTTTTGATGTCGGATTCTTCCCACACTTTTTTTGAATCGTAAATGATATCCCCCTCGTCCGCGCGATAAATACCGCACATAATCCGAAGCAGCGTCGATTTGCCTGAACCGTTCGAGCCGATCAAACCAAAAATCGAGCCGTTCTCGACAACGAACGAAACATTCCGGAGACTCTTTACCACGTCAAATGCTTTCGATACCGAATCAATGATAATCATACATCCATACCTCCCGTCTTCCGCCATCCGTTTTTGGCGGATTCTAAAAATTCTTCTTCCGTAATACCGCTACTACTCATTTCCGCCGCAAGAGCCGCCATTTTTTCCACAAGACCCTCAATTTGCCCGGATCGTAAGCTTCCCTTCTCCGCAATCACGATGCTTCCGCGACCGGGCAGAGTCACGATCACCCCTTCCCGTTCCAGCTCCGTATACGCCTTCTGAATCGTATTGGGATTGAGCCCCAGTTCTCTTGCAAGACTCCGCACCGACGGAAGTTTATCATCCGGCTTCAGCTCCCCACTCAGAATCAAATTTTTGATGTTGTCCCGAAGCTGTTCGCCGAGCTGTTTTCTATCCCGGAAATCAACGGTAATAAAACTCACGCGCGCCCCTCCATTCTTGTATCAACTGTACTATTTGTATTAGTACAGTTATATTTTAACAGATACACACGCCGCTGTCAAGACTTTTCGGAAAAATCTTGAAAATTTCACAAATATCCGATATAATAGATACGGTATGAAACGGAGGGCCTTTTATGGATCTTAACAAGGTATATTTTGTGGATTTTTTACTCGGCAAAGGGACAAAAAACGTAATTTTCGAACCATTCATCACGCGCGCCCACACGGAAACGCTGATCTGGCGACGCGGGGAGCATTTATGGAAATCCCCTGCGACTACATTGGACACGCTCATCTCGCTGACAGAAAGAACCGGATCCGACATCGCGTTCGTTGACGTGCGTGGCCGTGATATCGAATATACAGAAGAATTGATAGATGCCATGAAAACACAAAACACGTCAGTGGGGCTTGGTCTGATCTGCGATTCGAGAGAAACTATCACGCTCGCTGAAAACTCCTCTGTGGTAGACTGTCTTTGTCTGTACGGAGATACAACATCCCGCCATCTTCCCGTCATCCGAATGGACGGAAAGCTCTCGGACGCGATACAACGCGGAGACGCGGGATATTTTGCCAAAACGGATGCAGAACGTCTCATTCACGAATCATCAAACGACAGCATTCGCATCCTCGGTGGTCTTGGTGTCGATCGGATCGTGGATGGTGCACCGGTATATATTTACGAAACCGTTCGAAAAACTGCCACGATTATGGATGCAAAATGGGCGTGTGGCTCGGGCGGTGTAATTCCCGACACAAATTACCTGGAGCTTATTTCCCTTCTCGGTGCGTTTGGAAATATTCGCTAATTTTTAATTTATTATGAATTTAAGGTCAAAAATATTGCATATTCGATGAATTTGTTATATAATAAAATGAATATATTAAAAGGAGAACAATTATGTATCTTTTTCTTGAAGGCGCACCTGCTTCGGCAAACGCTGTAACAACGATTATTATGATCGTAGCTATGATTGCTATTTTCTACTTCTTCATGTATCGTCCCCAGAAGAAGCAGGAAAAAGAATCGAACGACATGAGAAACAACCTTCAGGTTGGTGATGAAATTACCACCATCGGCGGCATCATCGGTAAGATCGTTTCGATCAAGGATGAAACCGTTCTCATCGAAACAAGCAACGAAAGAAACAAAATCCGTATTCTCAAAACTGCGGTTCGTAACGTAGACGTTCACGCAGAAGATGCAGACTAATTCCCGCTTAAACGAAAATATCCTCTCATTTTTCAGTGTAAATGAGAGGATATTTTTTATATTTAATTAACGATTAGCCACAGTAACTTGTGTACTTCGGCAGGGTGATCTCAAGCGGATCTTCTTTCGCGGAGGTTTTCGTTTTTCTGTAGTAGACTGTGTCGCCACAATTCCCGTCAAATTTATGTAGCCGTCAGAAACGATCTTTTCTTTGCCATCACGGACAAATACGATTTGGTTATCTTTGATTTTATATTCACCATTCGTTGTTATACACGCAGTTTTGGCGGGGAAGGCTTCACATTTTTTCAAAGGCTCGTCAAGACGGATAATTTGTTCTGCCCTTTTAGAAAGTCGGAATTATAATAAGTAATTATTATCTCCTCACAGGAATATAATCTATCAAAAAGAAAAATTTCCGGAGGAGTTATGAAAAAAACAACCGAACGAAAACACGGGATCTTACAGGGATGCCTGAAGGCTCAGGGCTGTTTTGCCGTCTCATCCCTTGTGCTCCTGCTCATTTCCTGCGCGATTGCTTATTCTCTTGCCGATCCCGACAGCGTCACTGTTCCACTCTCTCTTAGTTCCCTCTATCTCAGTGCTGTAATCGGAGGGATCGCCGCCGTGCGTTTTTCAGAGGACGGTATACTTTCAGGGACGATCAGCGGACTGATGAGTACGGGTATTTTATTCTGTCTCTCTGCCATGCCGCTCCCGGACAGCACGTTTTCCTTTCCACTCTCGCTTTTTCTGACCTTAGCCGTCATTCCCGCATCCATCCTCGGCTCCATTCTCGGTCACAAACGCAAGAATGTAAAAAGAGGAGCGAAACACAAAAGAAAATAAACAATAACACAAAAAGGAGAATCATCCAATCGGACGGTTCTCCAAATTTGCTTATGAACGTATGGAAAGTATCAGAAGATTACTTATACTTACGCTTTCTGGCTGCTTCTGATTTTTTCTTTCTTTTTACGCTGGGCTTCTCGTAGCATTCTCTCTTGCGAAGCTCGGCCTGAATTCCGGAACGCTGGCACTGTCTCTTAAAACGACGAAGAGCACTGTCAAGCGATTCATTTTCTTTTACACGGATCTCTGCCATCTTTATTCCCTCCCTTCGCTTTGGGCAAAGGTAACCATTTACGTTTACCTCTTATATATTATACAGTAAAATCCCATATTTGTCAAGATGTTTTTTAAACAAAACAGAATTTTCGCAAAATAGTTTCCCTATTCCGTCTTATTTTGCCACGATGTTAATGATCTTTCCGGGAATGAAGATTTCCTTCACGATCTGTTTGCCTTCAAGTGCAGCAGCAACCTTTTCGTCAGCCTTTGCTTTGGCAAGCGCCGCATCCTTATCCATATCCACCGAAATCATCACCGTGCTCTTCAGCTTACCGCAGATCTGAACGGCAATCTCAATCTCGGTATCCTTAGTTTTTTCCTCATCGTAGGACGGCCATTTTGCAAGGGACAAGAAGCCTTCTCCACCGAGGGATTCCCAGATTTCTTCACAAATGTGGGGTGCAAAAGGACAGAGCATCAAAATAAGCGTAACAAGTTCATCCTTGGTAATAGAGCCAACTTGGTAAATCTCGTTCACAAGGCTCATCATTGACGCAATCGCCGTATTGAACTTCATTTCGTCAATATCGTTCGTTACTTTTTTGATGGTCTTATGGAAAGAGGATTCCAATTTCGCATTATATCCGGTGCCGCTTACCATGTCAGTCAGAGCAACGACTTTATCGAGGAATCTCTTGCATCCCTTGATACTCTGAGGATTCCACGGTGCCGCTTTTTCAAAGTCACCGATGAACATTTCGTACATACGGAGGGTATCTGCACCGTATTCTGCAATAACCTCATCAGGATTTACGACATTACCGCGGGACTTGGACATTTTCTCACCGTTTTCCCCAAGGATCATACCATGAGCAGTACGCTTGAGGTAGGGCTCTTTGCAGGAAAGTACGCCAATATCGTAAAGGAACTTCGCCCAGAAACGAGAGTACAGGAGATGGAGAGTTACGTGCTCCATACCGCCGTTATACCAGTCAACGGGCATCCAGTAATCAAGGTCTTCCTTAGATGCACATTCCTTGTCATTTTTGAGGTCACAATAGCGCATAAAGTACCAGGATGAACCTGCCCAGTTAGGCATGGTATCGGTTTCGCGCTGTGCAGGGCCGCCGCAATGAGGACAGGTGGTGTTAACCCAGTCTGTACACTTTGAGAGCGGAGATTCACCTGTATCGGTAGGCTCGTAGGCATCAACGTCGGGAAGCATAAGAGGAAGCTGATCCTCGGGCAGGGGAACCCAGCCGCACTTCTCGC
>JAZRNC010000259.1:0-2294 GCA_045647965.1 Eubacteriales bacterium
GAAGTCGTTACAGCAGCCGTTTCCGTAGTCAATACCAAACAGACAGCGCCCTATTATCAGGGGGAGATTGAGCTTACCAATAAAGAGGCGGTGGTTGAGGCAGACCGCAAACGATTTGCTTTCGTCGGCAGTATCGTATCGGATGTTGAAAAAAGAAAAGTCTATACGAAAGATAAGAATTTTGGAGACAAGATTGACGCGATTCTGACGAACAAATGGCTCGGTATTCCGATCTTCGCTATCGTGATGTTTTTGGTGTTCCAGATTTCGCAGGTTTGGGTCGGACAGCCGCTTGCCGATCAATTGGTAGCCGTACTTGATACATTCAAGGAATGGGTGAGAGAATTCTTTGTCGATGCTTCTCCTATTCTGACGGCAGTTCTTGTCGATGGAGTGATCGGCGGTGTGAGTGCCGTTGTCGGATTCCTGCCTCTTGTTATGGTGATGTATTTCCTTATTGCACTTCTCGAGGATTGTGGATATATGTCGCGCGTGGCGGTGGTGCTTGACCCGATCTTCAAACGCGTCGGACTTTCCGGAAAATCCGTAATTCCGTTTGTCATTACGATCGGCTGTGCTGTTCCTGGTGTTATGGCAAGTCGTACGATTCGCAATGAGCGGGAACGCAGAGCGGCAGCTATGCTTGCGCCGTTTATGCCGTGCGGAGCAAAAATTCCCGTCATTTCACTGTTTGCGGGCGCATTTTTTGATAATGCCGGCTGGGTGAGTACGGTGATGTATCTTTCCGGAATCCTTCTGATTTTCTTCGGCGCGCTTCTTATTAACAAAATTGTCGGACATAAGGCAAAAAAATCGTTCTTTATTATAGAACTGCCGGAATACAAGTTCCCGGATGTCTGGGGCGCGATCAAATCCATGTGCAACCGTGGATGGTCGTATATCGTTAAAGCGGCGACAATTATTCTCCTCTGCAATATGGCGGTACAGTTGATGCAGACGTTTACCATCACTCTTGAAGTGGCAGAAAATGCGGATGAATCCATTCTCGCTATGATTGCATCTCCGTTTGCGTACCTGATTGTGCCGATTGTGGGTGTTCTTTCGTGGGAACTTGCGGCGGCGGCGATTACAGGATTTATCGCCAAGGAGAATGTGGTCGGTACTCTTGCCGTATGTTTCGTAGGACTTCAGAATCTGATTGATATGGATGAACTTTCCATTCTGGAGGGAACCGGAGCAGAAGTTGCGGGAATCCTTGCTATTTCCAAGGCGGCGGCACTGGCGTATCTGATGTTTAATCTGTATTCACCGCCGTGTTTTGCGACCATTGGTGCGATGAACGCGGAAATGAAGAGTGCAAAATGGTTGTGGGGCGGAATTGGTCTTCAGTTTGGTGTGGGATATTCCGTGGGATACTTCGTGTATACCATCGGTACATTGATTATGGCTCCGCAAACTCTTGACATTCCGGCAGCTCTCTTCGGTCTTGCCGCTGTACTCGGATTTGCTGCTGTCGTTCTTACTCTGATACATAACACGAATCAAAAACTAATACTTGAGAAAAAACGAAGCGTATGATGGATTATATTATTATCGCAATACTTCTTATGATAGCCTCCCTTGTCATATATTATTTATACAGACTTAAAAAGAGAGGGCAGACTTGTGTCGGTTGTCCGTATGCCAAGCAGTGCGGCAATAAAGGCTCTTGTCCCTCCCCAAAGAAACCGTAATTTTTGACGGGGGATCTTCAAATGAATAAAGAAAAGCAGAGAACCGAAAGAATGGTTTTCTGCTTTTTATTTTTAAAATAAAAAGGTGATACAAAGAAACCGTATCACCTTGTCTATCGACTATAAAAAAGATATTTTTCGTTTTTTGTGATCGGATTTGAACCTTCACGTATTAACCAAGGCTACTGTACTTGTATTTTTTGCATCTCATGTATTTCCTTTTAATGATTCAACGCACAATCAATGAGACACCTGATTCTTAATACATAGTCTTGTATGTTACGAATTGTCTGTATCTTGTCATTCCGAGAGCAGTACATATATCTTCGTTTTCAAATACAGTTGGGAGAGTGATATTTTTTACAACATATCCACGAGTTAAGTAGATATTGCTGACTTTCCGCAAACAAAACTCTACCGCATCCACCGGTATGGTACTTTTAGATTCGGTGATAACATCATCCGTGAACGATAAGACATTCATACCCAATCGCTCTATTGCAGGTTTACGAAGAGAGGGAAAGAGTGAGTTTGCAGACGAGTATGTGGTAGGGAAATATTGAAATAGTAAACAATCATTTATATATACATTAAATATAG
>JAZRNC010000260.1:0-2803 GCA_045647965.1 Eubacteriales bacterium
GAGACACGGAGGACCTCCGATCGCCTTGTCAGGGTCAGCGGCTCTGAGCAAGAACATATTTCTGTCATCTTCCAAGGATTCACGATGCAGATGACCGAAAAACAACCTTACCTCCGGATGATTCGCTCGCCACTCAGTCATTCTTGCTTTATGAAGCTCAGTCAGTCGCTCGATCGGATGGTGCATACAAACCACTGTTTGTGCGTTTGCCCTTTCAAGCATCGCATATTCATCTTCCGAGATCGTTGCCTCGCCGTCGTGGAGGACCAGAAGATTATATTTCTCAAAAATACTTTTGTTATCCGTTTGAAACTGCCCCATCAGCGAAACGGTTTCGGGAGTTCTGTACTCTGCATTTCCGTTCAGTATCACGGGCATAACCCCGTTTTCCTTCATCTTGTCTGCAAAATATTCCGCAACGGTAATGTTTCCATCCGCGGTATAGTCCCCCATACATACCACTGCATCCGCGTTTTTTTCCTTAATATCACTTAAAATCCAATCGAAAACCGAATACTGGATCGCATTTCTGTGGTACGGAAGATGTACGTCACAAAACAAAGCTAAAATCATATGGTTTACCGTCGCTTTTCTTTAAATTTTACATTTTAAAAATTATACCATGAATATGAATATTTGTCAAATATTCATATTTTCTTGCAGTTTTACCAATATACGTTCGCATATATTTTTCTTCTTTTGTGCAAACACAAAAAATAACAAAAAACACGTTTTTTTAGCGATTTTGGTATTGTTTTTTTGATAATTTGATATTATAATATATTTGTGGAAAATTTCGATAACAAGGAAAGATGAGGTATTCTTATGGACATTTTTGACGTACTTACCTTGATCGGTGGTCTTTGTTTGTTCCTCTTCGGTATGAATATTATGGGACAAGCGCTTGAAAGACGTGCCGGAAACAGCCTCCGCACCATTCTTGAAAAATTAACGACAAAGAAATTCGCCGGCTTCTTAACTGGTCTTGCCGTGACAGCAGTCATTCAGAGTTCATCTGCCACCACCGTCATGGTCGTCGGTTTTGTAAACTCCGGTCTTCTCGCACTTTCCAGCGCCATTAACGTTATTATGGGTGCAAACGTTGGTACGACAGTTACGGCTTGGGTTCTCAGCCTTGGAGGCATTGATAGTTCCAACATCTTCGTACAGCTTTTAAAGCCAACATCTTTTACTCCCATTCTTGCACTGATCGGCATTGTATTCCAGATGTTCTCAAAAAGTACAAAACAAAAGGATACAGGCATGATCCTCCTTGGATTCGCCACCCTTATGTTCGGTATGGATACGATGTCCGGTGCCGTAAACGGCCTGAAAGATATTCCTGCATTCCAAGAACTCTTCATCCTTTTTAAGAACCCTGTTCTCGGCGTTCTTGCCGGTGCAGTCCTTACTGCGATCATTCAGTCGAGTTCTGCATCCGTCGGTATTCTCCAGGCTTTGTCCTTTACCGGTAAGATTTCCTACGGCGCGGCTATCCCGATCATCATGGGTCAGAACATCGGTACTTGTATTACCGCAATGGTTTCCTCCATCGGTACCAATAAAAACGCAAAACGTGCCGCACTCGTTCACCTTTCCTTCAACATCATCGGTACTGCCGTATGGCTCTGCGTTTTCTGTATTGTAGACGCCATCGTTCATCCCGCACTGCTTGATGAATCCGCAACGACGTTCGGTATTGCAATCGCGCACTCCATTTTTAACGTACTCTGTACTGTGCTCTTGCTTCCGATGTCAAATCTTCTTGAAAAAATCGTTTGTAAGATCGTTCCTGATGCCAAAGGTCCGGAAACCGTTTCCGAGCTTGACGCGCGTCTTCTCACAACCCCTGCCATCGCTCTGGAACGTTCTCGCGTTCTTGCTGTGGACATGGCACACTGTGCGGCACAAACACTCAAAGATGCCATTCAGTCACTCACAGATCCTTCTCCCGAGCTTGCACAGCAGATCAGAGATAATGAAGAAAAAACCGACCACTACGAAGATATTCTCGGTTCGTATCTCGTAAAGCTCAGTACCCTCCAGATCGGTGAAAGCGAAAGTGCGGAAGCAGCGATGCTTCTCAAATCCATCGGAGACTTTGAGCGAATTTCAGACCACGGCGTAAATATTCTTGAATCTGCAGAAGAACTTCGTGCAAAAGGTCTTTCCTTCTCCGGCACGGCTGTTACGGAGCTCTCGACGTTATCGTCTGCGATTTGTGAGATTCTCGATCTTTCTCTTGCAGCATTTGAGAATAACGATGTGCACTCGGCGGCCTCTGTCGAACCGCTTGAACAGGTCATTGACGAACTGAAAGAAACAATGAGAACAAACCATATTATGAGACTCCAGCAAGGCGGTTGTACCATTGATGCCGGATTCGTTTGGGCGGATCTTCTCACAAACTTCTCCCGTACCTCCGACCACTGCTCCAACGTTGCGGGTTCGATCATTGACCTCTCGCTCCATAACATGAACATTCACGAAACGCTTCGTTCCCTCAAAACCGAAAGCGATGAATTCAAATCAAAATTCTCGGATTACAGCAAAAAATACGCACTGTAACATAAACAAAACAGAAACAGCAAGACGAGAAAAATCCTGTCTTGCTGTTTTTATTTTATTTATCGAGCCATGCGTCAATATATTTTTTCAGTTCATCAAAATCACCGTGAGGTAGTTCACTGAGATCCCGTCCCTCTTTGTTTATCAGATAATCGGTCAGAATGAATACTTCAATACCGCTCTTCGTAGCTGCACCGTCCTCCGTAACATCATTTCCAATCATAAGATAATCCTC
>JAZRNC010000261.1:0-5563 GCA_045647965.1 Eubacteriales bacterium
CCGCGCGCTTTGAGTTCGTCGTAAATTGTCATTGATTTTGCTCCTATATTTTTATTTTTTATTTATTAAGCATTTCTTTGGCGGCAGCCATTTGTTTTGCCGTCACTTCGATTCCGCCGATAATACGGGCAATTTCTGCCGTTCTCTCGTCTCCGACGATTTCGCGCACCGAACTTTCGGTTCTGCCATCCGTTTCCGATTTTTCAATCAGAAGATGGCACGATGCAATCGAGGCGATCTGTGGCGAGTGAGTCACGGAAATCACTTGGACGTTCTCGGCAAGTTTATTGAGCATAATACCGATTCGCTCTGAGGTACCACCAGATACCCCGGCATCAATCTCGTCAAAAATCAGAGTGTCGGACTCGTCACGACCGGCAAGAGCCGTTTTCAGCGCAAGAGTAATTCTTGAAAGTTCTCCACCGGAAGAAACTTTACCAAGGGACTGCATTTCTTCCCCGGTGTTGGCAGAGATGAGGAAATCCACATCATCAAATCCGTCTGCGTGATAGACGGTATCGCCCTTTGGATCCTTCATACGAGTAACGCTGACTTTAAAACGAACTTTCGGCATATCGAGGAAGCGAAGAGAGGAAACGACGGTTTCCGAAAGCTCCCCTGCCGCAATCATTCGTTTAGCGCTGAGGGCCGATGCTGTTTTTTCGGCTTCTTGAAGTGCCTTCGCGTGTTCTCGTTCCAGCTCTACAAGACGAATCTCGCCTTCTTCAAGGGCAGCAAGTTTTGCAGCAAGTTCTGCTCGTTTTTCTTTGATTTCATGTATCGTAGCGCCGTACTTATTCTCAAGTTTTTGAATCAGAGAAAGACGGGATTCGATTTGCGTGAGTTTTTCCGAGGCGTTGTCGATGTCATCGTCGTCAAACGAATCGTGCACTCGTTCAGCAATATCGATGAGTTCGTAACGGAAATTCTCGAGTTTCGAGAGCATCTCATCCGCACCGTCCACAAACTCTGTAAGCTGTGAAAGTGCCGACTCTGCTCGCTCAATAAGGTATGCCGCTGTGATTCCCTTTTCATTCTGAGAGAGCGCCTTGATTACTACCGACGAATATTTCGAAACTTTTTCAATGCTCTTTAGTTTTGAGCGCAGTTTCAAAAGTCGTTCTTCCTCGTCATCGGCAGACAGTTTCGCGGAATCGATTTCCTTTAACTGATAATGGAGAATATCGAGCATCATATCCCGCTCTCGCATTGCGGACTTTAATTCGGCAATTTTGGCGCGAATGTCGGACAGAACAGCGTAGCTTTCACCGTACGCCTTTTTTTCCGCCTCTACATCTGCAAAAATGTCAAGGAGTCCAATATAAGAACTGTGCTCGGCAAGAGTGTTTCTCTCGCTCTGCGTCTGTATCCCCATAAGAATGGGCATCACTTCGCGTAGAGCGGACAAAGGAACCGTTTTGCGGTTGATTTTTGCACTTCCGCGGCCATCCTGCGTAATCTGACGGGAAACTTCTATCTCGTCGTTCGCATCAGGCGTATACCCAAGCTCTATAAGACGGCGTTTCGTTGACTCTTTGGGGCAGGAAAAAATGGCTTGAACCAATGCCCTCTCTTCTCCGCTTCTAATCAGTTCACGACCGTTTTTCGCCCCGCCGAGAAGCAGTAGACTGTCAATAATAATCGATTTACCTGCGCCGGTTTTACCCGTAATAACGGTAAATCCTTCTTTGAACGAGATTTCAAGCTGCTTTGCAACGGCAATATTCTCAATATACAAGTTCCAAAGCATAGAATATTCCTCCGTCAGGAATTGATAAGTTTGGTAATACGTGCAGAAATCGTAATGGCGGATTCGGGGTCACGCGTTACGATAATGATACAGTCATCCCCAGCGACACATCCGAGAATATCGTTTTCATGAAGAGAGTCAATACCCGCTGCCACTGCCTGCGCCATTCCGGGGTACGTTTTAATTACGATATCGTTGAACGAAGAATCAACGCTTTTGATGGAACTGGCAAGAGCACGGCTGTAGACGTGATGGTTTTCACTGGAATTATTCTTCGGTACGACGTATTTATACGTCCCCATATCGGACATCTGCTTTAATAATTTCAGTTCACGGATATCGCGGGATACCGTTGCTTGCGTAACGTCAAAACCGGCAAGTTTTAACTTGATGATCAACTCTTCTTGAGTTTCAATGTTAAAGTTTTCGATAATCTCAAGAATTTTATTATGTCTCTTTACTTTCATGGCAATCCTTTCAACCGACTACGGCAGATATTTTTTGATTATTCCGAAAGCTTTGATCGGAGAACTTCAAGGAAACCCTCTTCCTTGATACGAATGATTTTTGTTGTATAATGGGAACGACGTATCGTGATCCTATCTCCCGATTCAATCGAAAGAATGTCACGCCCGTCTGCGTTAAGATATACCGAGGAATTATTATTCCGGATATTTTCAAGAGTAATAAGAGATTCCCCACCGAAGATCACGGGTCGGCTTGTCAACGTATGCGGGCAGATCGGTGTTAAGCAGATTCCGCTGAGAGACGGATCAAGAACCGGACCTCCCGCCGATAAAGAATACGCCGTGGAACCAGTCGGCGTGGAAACGATCATTCCGTCCGAACGGCATGTTTGTATTTTTATTTTATTACAATACACATCAAAAGTAATCAGACGTGCCACCGGACCATTCGTGAGAACAATATCGTTCAGCACTGTGAACATTCCTTTTGAATTTCCTTTATCATCCGTCACTTCCGCGTCAAGCATCATACGGGTATCAATCGAATATGCACCGTACGTTAGAGCGTTAAGAAGAGACAGTTCGTTCGTTTTGAGGGCGGCGAGAAATCCGACGTGCCCGTAGTTAATACCCACGATCGGAATATCGTATCCCATAAGACGGTGCGCAGCTTCGATGATCGATCCGTCGCCACCGAGAACGATGGCCGCTTGACAATGTTTTATATAATCTTCATATTCATCTTGGACAGTAAGGTCACTTATGTAATCAAAGAGATCCTTGTTTTCTGGGAGAACGCCGACTTTGCATCCGCGATCCGTGAGTTGCACGGCGATATTACGGATATGCTCGGGATGAATATTTTTTGAAGTATTGGGAATCAGCAAAAAATTATTAAGTTTCTTCATGAATTGCTCTCCTTATTTCATCGGAGGTTACACAGGACACGGCACCCTTCTGCATATATAAAAGGAATTCGGTATTACCGTCTCCTCCTTTTATGGGAGATTTCATAATCCCTATCGGCGAGAGTCCGTGTTCATTCGCGGAAGAGACCACACGACGAATGGCATACTCGTGAGACTTTTTATCTTTCACGATACCGCCTTTTCCAAGCATTTCTCTTCCACATTCAAATTGAGGTTTTATCAGAGATAAGAAAACTCCGCTTTCTGTGAGAATCTCTTTCACGGATGCGTGAATGAGTGTTTGTGATATAAACGATACATCGCACACCGCAAGATCACAGAATTCCGGGATAAGTGTACGGTCAAGATACCGTGCGTTGCATCCCTCAAGATTTACCACTCGTTCGTCAACGAGAAGCTTCTCGGCGAGCTGTCCGTGACCGGAATCAACGGCATATACACGTTTGGCACCACGCATCAAAAGACAATCCGTGAAACCGCCCGTAGATGCTCCAATATCCACGCAGATAAGACCGCTTGGAACAACACCGAAATTGTCGAGTGCCGCTTCGATCTTCATCCCGCCGCGTCCGACAAAATCATGATCTGTGCCAATCACAGACACGCGATCTTCGTCTTTGATTTCATAGGAATTCTTTTTTATGATCTTATCGTTTACCGTTATAAATCCGCCTTCGATAAGCTCGGAGGCACGGTTACGACTTGGCGCCAGTGCATTTTTTGTTAAATATTGATCGAGTCTCATTTATCTCTCGCAAGCAACCAAATAGCAAGACGACAAAGCAGGTCGCTGTCGTTATAATCTGATATTGCTTCGACGGCAAGAAGAGTGAGGAGAGTTTCTTCCGCCTCCGCTTCCTTCATCTTCATAAAAGCAAGGGTGGTTTTTTTGTTATTTTTGATGTCACTGCCCACCATTTTGCCGAGTGTCGTCGTATCGCTTTTCACGTCCAAAATATCATCGTGAATCTGGAACGCTAATCCGATTGCCTCAGCATACAAACGAATGTTTTCTATATCATCCGTGCGCGGTTTGTCACAGGCGGCAAAATACCCGAGCAAACAAGAGGCAAAAATGAGGGCCCCTGTTTTTTTGAGATAGATTTTTCTGAGATCATTATAGTTCTCTACATAATTCTCGAGATCGAGAGTCTGACCGCCGACCATTCCCTTCGCACCAGCCTGCTTAGCGAGCGTTGACACAGCGAGTTTAATAGCTTTCGGAGACACATACGGATTTGAGGAAGCAATCTCGAATGCAAACGTCAGCAAACCGTCTCCTGCCAAAAGCGCCTGTGCTTCGCCAAACTGAATGTGACACGAGGGTTTTCCGCGGCGGAGATCGTCGTCATCCATACACGGAAGATCATCGTGTATCAAGGAATACGCGTGGATACATTCAACCGCACAAGCAAAAGGCATTGCCATTTCTTCCGTTCCGCCAAACAATTTGCAGAATTCCAGCACAAGAAATGCACGGATCCTCTTTCCCCCACCAAGCGTAGAGTATCGCATTGCCTCTGCGGTAACGGTATCCCCGACAAATTTCTCGGAAAGATAATCGGAAAGCGCCGCTTCAACCTTTATTGCCGTCTCACGCAACGCGTCATTCACAATGTTGATGATTTCCATTTTCTGTCTCTTTTCTATACTATATTCGTACGCTTTATTTCATATCCGTTTCAACAAGAGTTCCGTTTTCGGCTGCCGTCAGGATTTTCACCTTTTGTTCGGCGGCATCGAGTCGCGAATTACAGAGCTTGACGAGAGCAACACCTTCTTCGAACATCGCGAGAGACTGATCGAGAGGCGCGCTTCCGCCCTCCAGTTTACGAACGATTTCTTCGAGTTTAGCCATCGCTTCTTCAAACGTCATATCTTCGTATTTATTCATAAGTGTCTTCCTTCTTGTTAATTCTTGATAATTTCGTCTACCGTACAGACTGCAGAACCGTCCGTCGTCCGAAACGTGACGCTGTCCCCGATTTGTACGTCGGATACACTTTTTACAAGGGCTCCGTTTTCTTTATAAACGGCGCTGTATCCTCTTGAAATAACAGAAAGCGGATTTAGTACGTTCAGCTTCCCCGCTTCGTTTGCCATTTCCGCGCGTTTTATTCTGAGAACAGTATCTTCGGCACGAAGCATTCTCTCGGATAAAGTGTCAAGGAGAAGTCTCTTATCATCAATCGCATTTTGCGGACTTGTCATCGCTCTTGTTTTTGAAAGAACGTCAAGTCTGGAACGCCACGAACGCGTCATGGACAAAATCACTTCCGCCTCACGATTTACAATGTTGGAAATTTTCCGCTTCAACTCGATCGTATCGGGAACGGCAATTTCAGCCGCCGCTGACGGAGTCGGTGCGCGTCTGTCCGCCACAAAGTCACAGATTGTGAAATCCGTTTCGTGGCCCA
>JAZRNC010000262.1:0-7146 GCA_045647965.1 Eubacteriales bacterium
GCAGAAGCAATGATTGAAGTTGAAGGTATCGAAGCACGTTTTGCAGCAGCATCCGGTATCGCTTCCGACTACATCATGTGGAATGTTACGTCCGTTGTTGTTGAAAAACTTCTTGAACGTGGCATTACTCCCGGTATTTATAAGAGTGCAAACTTCCCGGGCGGTACCGAATATAACCAGAACGTTATTCAACCTATCTTCGAGAAGTATGGGTGGTAATCCATAACATAATATTCATTGAAACATTTGGAGGACAATATCATGGCATTGATGCACAGATATCAGCAGGCAGTGGATGAACTTCTTGCAAAAGTCAGAAACACACAGACCGATGCGATCATTAAAGCAGGTGAGATTATTGCCAACAGCGTTGCAACGGGTGGTAAAATCTACCTTGACAATATTTGTCACAGCATTGAAATGGACTTTATTTACCGTGGCGGCGGCCCGATCTTCTACAAGAAGTTCAAAAAAGAAGAAGATTGGGATAACCTCAAGGCAAATGACGTACTTATTGTAAGTTCCGTTTCCGGACGTACAAAGAGCGTTGTGGATATTACCTACGAAGCTGTTGAACGCGGTGTTAACGTAATCGCATTCACAAGTATGGAATATGCCGTTCAGGTTGATCCCGTACACGAATCCGGTAAGAAACTCTACGAACTTGCAACCCTCACTCTTGACAACTGCGCACCCGCTGCAGAAGCAATGATTGAAGTTGAAGGTATCGAAGCACGTTTTGCAGCAGCATCCGGTATCGCTTCCGACTACATCATGTGGAATGTTACGTCCGTTGTTGTTGAAAAACTTCTTGAACGCGGCATCACTCCCGGTATCTTAAAGAGTGCGAATTTCCCGGGCGGTAACGATTACAACAAGACAATCATTGAACCCAACTACGATAAGAACGGTTGGTAATCCTTACATAAAATTTCAAGGTATATACGTCAATGACGCATATACCTTTTTTATATTTTGCTTAGCATATCACTCCCTAAAATTGCATAGTATTGGGTGCAATATTATTATTTGGGGGCGAATATGTATTCCAAAAGAGGATACTATGACCGATGCGTTGAACTTGCGCAATATATCATTGAGAATGAATGTACAGTGAGGGATGCGGCTGCATATTTTGGTGTAAGTAAATCCACAGTACACAAGGATGTGACGGAACGACTTGAGAAAAATGATCGAAATTTATATTTATCCGTCAAAAAAATTTTGCAAAGAAATAAATCTGAAAGGCATCTGCGAGGTGGCGAAGCAACACGAAAAAAATATCTGCATCGCCTGTGAATAACAAGCGATGCAGCGCTTAGACTTTACATTGTTCAATCAAATTTAGTTTTTTTCTTGCCGCGTTATAGGCAATCTTTAAATCTCCAACAGAATCTGCCGCATATTCCAGCCCGCAGAACACACGATAAATCATAAAAAACGGTAGAGCAGGGGACTCACTCAATTCTTTCAATAGGTTCATAGCCTCAATGTCATTTCCATTATATAATGCGATGAGAGCTGTGATATGTTTATGATGAGGAGTATTATATGGGAATTTATACAGAGCTGTATCTTTATTGTGCAGAAGTTTTAGGGATGAAAAGTATTTGATGTCAAGAGACGGAACGTATTCACTACCGTACTCGTCATTACATAAAATATCCGACGTATCTTCCGTGCAAATCATATCAAAAAGCTCTTTGTGATAATCAATTGATTTGACAAACGAAGTACCGCAGTATATCGATGCATTGGCATAGAATTGAGATTTATTCAAAAAAGAGTATGCTTGTTTCAGCTGTAATTTATCAGCAGAATGTCGCGCGATTTTCAGGTAGGATACCGCCAAAATTTGAGAAAGTTCGTCATCAATTGCTGAAGACGGTAACTCGGTACACAAGCGATCGCACTCATGAAAATCTTCAGAAATAAACGCTTGCTTTAGACGGTCAATCATTGCGGTCTTTAAAAACAATCCTTCTTCTTTTTCGTTAAATGAGAAAAAGTATCCCGGGGGCATACCAAGCTTTTCGGCAATATACAGAAGCGTGGAAACAGAGGGCGACGCAGTTCCGTTTTCAATCAGACTAAGCATATTTCGTGTGATTTTATCACCTGCCAGGTCTTTCTGCGTGATCCCTTTTTTTTGACGGATTTCTTTGATCTTCTGACCGATGCTTTTTTCGTAAGTAGGCATAATCAGTTGTTTCCGTCGTGATAGACGTCCTCGATATCGTTGAGTTTTTCTTCAATTCCGTCGTACGCACAACTCTGATAATAGTTGATTCGTTCGTTCATTTCGTTGGATCTACCGATGATTTTTGTGGACAAAGTCTTCACTTCATATTGCATATCGGAGATACAGGAGTTAATCTCACGGATACAGTTATCAATGCTGGTATGCAAATCGTCACTGACAGATTTGAGAAGAGTGTTTGCGGTAGCAGAAAGTTTTCCACGGATAAACGCCGCTTCTTCTTCAGCACTTTTCTTAATTTGTTCGATATTTGCATTGCATTCGGATTTTAATTTTTCACACTCTTCACTGGTTTCTTGTTTAATCTTTTCAGCTTCATTTTTCGCGGAGTTCAAAATCTCGTCAGAAGTACGATTGGCGTTGATCAGAATATCACCAAGTTGGGAGCTAATCTTATTATACATGTGAAGTTTATAGGCGGTACTATCCTTATTGGTAATATCGCTATCTTCTTTTTCTTTGGCTTCGATTTCGGCACGGAAATTATTTAGGTCAAGTGTGAGCGAATCATATGCATTGGTTAATTCTGCGTTTGCTGTCAGAAGGGAGGCGCATTCATCTTTTTTCGCTGAAAGTTCCTCGTTCAAAGTGGATATCTTGATTGCTGAGTCATGGTACTTGGAATCAAGTTCGGTGTATTGTGATTTCAGTGTTTCACAAGATTCTTTTTCGGCGTTCAAAGTGTCGCGCAGAGAGGTGATCTCTGCGTTTTTTTCTTCTGCGCACTTCTCAAGATCGTTGATTTTACACACTAAATCATCATGAGACTTTAAGGCGTTGTTTTTTTCTTCGTTTGCAGTCAATAATTGTTCCCGTAACTGTGCAATGGTATGGTTTAACTCTTCGATTTTTTCCGAAGTTTTTATATCTGATTCCTTTATATAGCGGTTAACGTCTTCTTTGTTGTATCCGCCGATTTGCGTTCTGAATTGTTTCGTCGTGCTCATATCTACCGTAATTCCTTCCGTGTTGTAAAGTATCCGTATCATAAATTATAATCTATTTTAACACATAATCTCTCAAAAATCAACAAGGAAACCTAAAACAGTGTAAAAATGATTTACTTTTTTCGCATCTTTAGCCGTATGTGTGATAGAATATTTAATTACACCAACAGAATTAGTGGAAAATAGTAAAAAAACGTGATTATAAATATAGACGAATGGAAAAAAATATGTTATAATAATATAGTTATAATATAATATGTGAGAATTATCTTTTGGGAGGTTTTATGGATTATAAGTATCTTGCCAATCTGCTTTTTCCGAATGTGACTATGACTCCGGAGGATATGGAGAATAGATATCCAAAGCGTAACCTGCAAGATGGCGCAAAAGTTACCCGTTTTGCACCGAGTCCCACCGGTTTTATTCATCTCGGAGGTTTATTTCCCTCTACAGTAAGTGAAAGACTTGCTCATCAATCCGGTGGTGTATTCTTTCTCAGAATTGAAGATACCGATGCGAAAAGAGAAGTAGACGGTGCGGCAGTATCCCTTATCAATACACTGAAAAAATATAATATTTGTTTTGACGAAGGAGCTGTTATCGGCGACAACGGCGAAATCGTCGATAAAGGTGATTATGGTCCGTATAAGCAGAGCGAGCGCGTTGAAATATATCACGTATATGCTAAATGGCTTGTTGAGCAGGGAAAGGCCTATCCCGTTTTCTCCTCAAAAGAAGAGCTCGATGCTTTGCGTGAAACTGACAAGAAAACCGAAGTAAAAAGCAGAGAATGGACCCCTGAGCTCGAAGCCGAACAGAAAGCGGAAATGCTGAAGCAGAGAGAATTTACAATAGAAGAAGTTGAACAGCATCTCACAAACGGAGATAAGTTTGTTCTTCGAATGCTCGCGGATGGTGATCCTGATAAAAAAATTAAGTTTAACGACCTCATCAAAGGAAATCTTGAAATCCCCGAAAACGATAAAGACGAGGTTCTCCTGAAGAGTGATGGTGTTCCGACTTATCACTTTGCTCATGCCATCGACGATCATCTGATGGGGACAACTCACGTTGTGCGTGGTGAAGAATGGCTTCCCAGCCTTCCGAGACACATTATGCTTTTCAACTATCTCGGGTTTAAGCTTCCGAAATACATGCATATCGCTCAGATTATGCACCTTGATGAAAACGGAAACAAGAAGAAACTGTCAAAACGTGATATGGGTGCCAATGTTGAGGATTATCGTCGTATGGGTTATACCAACGAATGCGTTACTGAATACGTAATGACACTCCTTAACTCCAATTTTGAAGAGTGGCACGCACAAAACGCCGACAAAGCCATTTCTGACTTCCCGTTCTCCATCAAAAAAATGAGCACGTCCGGTTGTCTGCTCGATTTCAGCAAGCTGACGGACGTTTCGAAGAATGTTCTCTCGAAAATGTCTGCAGAAGAAATTTACGAGAAAACTCTCGAATGGGCAGAAGAATTTTATCCGGAATTTGCAGCGGACCTCTCATCCGATCCTAAATTTGCAAAAAAGATTTTTGCAATCGGTCGTGGTGGTAAGAAACCGCGTAAAGACTTTGCTACTCTTGCAGATATCAAGCCTTTTATCGGATTCTTCTATGACAAGTATTTCACAATCGAAGAATCTTATCCCGAAAAATTTGACAAAACAGATATCAAAACCGTTCTTGAAAAATTCATCGAATCCTATGATCCTGCGGACGATATGAACGCTTGGTTCAAAAAGATCCAAGATATCGGTGAATCACTTGGGTACACAGCCGATATGAAAGCCTACAAAGCAAATCCCGATGCTTATAAGGGCAATGTCGGCGACGTATCGATGTTTATTCGTATCGCAATTACCGGCAAGATGAACTCTCCCGATATGTACGCGGTTATGCAGATACTTGGTAAAGATACGATTAACAAACGAATTTCAACCATGTTAACATCTCTTTAATTCTGAAAAGGAGAATCATTATGGCAGGCGAAAACTCTAATTTTATTCATGATTTTATTGATGAAGATATCGCGATAGGTAAAACAAAAAAAGTCCATACACGTTTTCCCCCCGAACCGAACGGATATCTTCACATTGGTCACTGCAAGGCTCTTGTCATTGACTTTGGAACAGCAAAAAAGTATAACGGAATCTGTAATCTCCGAATGGACGATACCAACCCTGCAAAAGAAGATACAGAGTTTGTAGAAGCAATTCAGGAAGATATTCACTGGCTTGGCTTTGACTGGGATGATCGATTCTATTACGGCTCTGATTATTTTGAAAGAACCTACGAACTCGCTCTCGAACTGATTAAAAACGGTGATGCTTACGTCTGTGAACTCACCCCTGAACAGTTCAAGGAATATCGCGGCGACCTTACGCATCCCGCAATTTCTCCGTTCCGCGATAGACCGATGGAAGAAAGCCTCGATCTGTTCCAGAGAATGAGAAATGGAGAATTCCCGGAGGGAAAATACACACTCCGCGCAAAAATTGACTTAGCATCCGGTAACTTCAATATGCGTGACCCTGTACTGTACAGAATTCGTTATATTGAACATCATCGTCAGGGAACAAAATGGTGTATCTTCCCGATGTACGATTTTGCTCACCCGATTCAGGACGCTCTTGAAGGCATCACACACAGCCTTTGCTCCCTTGAATACGAAGACCACCGTCCTCTGTATAATTGGGTTATCGAGCATTGTGACGTCCCCTCGACACCTCGCCAGATCGAGTTTGCCAGACTCAACATTACCAATACCGTTCTCTCTAAGAGATATTTAAGAAGTCTTGTGGAATCCGGAATTGTTGATGGTTGGGATGACCCCAGAATGCCAACACTTTGCGGTTTGCGCAGACGTGGGTATACTCCTACAGCAATTCTTGACTTTATTGAAAGAATTGGTGTGTCGAAGGCAAACAGTCTCGTTAATATCGGTCTTCTTGAACACTGTGTTCGTGAAGAACTCAACCTCAAAGCTGAACGTAGAATCGCCGTTATCAACCCCATTAAAGTTGTGATTGATAATTATCCGGATGATAAAACCGAATACTTTGAAATTTCCAACAATCCGAACGATCCCGAAGCTGGTACACGTAAGGTGCCGTTCACGAAAGAACTTTATATTGATGCCGACGACTTTGCAGAAGTTCCGCCGCCGAAGTTCTTCCGTCTCAAGCCGGGCGGGGAAGTGCGTTTGATGAGTTCGTATATTATTAAATACACGGATATTGTTAAGAACGAAGATGGATCGATTGCTGAAATTCATTGTACGGCAGACCTTGACGTCGGAACAGGTACGCCCACCGACCGAAAAATTAAGGGAACCATTCACTGGGTATCTGCAAAACATGCTGTGGATACGTCGATCGTGATGTACGACCGTTTGTTTACCGGTGAGAACATGAATGATCTTCCCGAGGGAAAAACCTATGCTGATTTCCTCAATCCCGTATCCGCCCTTAAAATCGAGCACGTCAAAGTGGAACCTGCTCTGGCAGAAGCAAAAACCGGAGATAAATTCCAGTTTGTCCGTATCGGTTACTTCGCGATGGATACAAAAAATGCGAACACCTTTAACCGTATCATCCCCTTAAAAGATAGTTATAAACCTGAGTAATTACGGAGATAAAAATGAGTTATAAAATTGGAACAAAATGTGTTCAAAGTGGTTATTCTCCCAAAAACGGTGAACCGAGAGTTCTTCCTATTTACCAAAGCACGACATATAAATACGAATCTTCCGAACAGATGGGAAAATTGTTCGATTTAGAGGATAGTGGGTATTTCTATACAAGACTCGCAAATCCCACGAACGATGCGATTGCTGCTCGTATTGCTGATTTGGAAGGCGGAATTGCAGCGATGCTTACATCCTCCGGACAAGCAGCATCCTTCTTTGCTATCTTCAATATTGCC
>JAZRNC010000263.1:0-3970 GCA_045647965.1 Eubacteriales bacterium
GACATAAAAATAAAAAATCCGAAAACTTTTCGCTTTCGGATTTTTTAACAGCGGTATAGGGATTCGAACCCCAACATACAGAGTCAGAGTCTGCTGTGCTACCGTTACACAATACCGCTATGATTTATTTTGTCGCTTCGTTGCTGACGGATGATATTATATCACATTATTTCGGGGATGTCAATACCTTTTTTTGATTTTTTTAAAAAACTTTTCATGTTTTTCAAAATTTTCTTCAACCGAGGCAGAGTCCCTTGAAAAATCAGAATAGATGTGGTATCATTATGTCAACACTATGAGTATCACCCAAAAAGGAGGGCGAATATTCATGCGTGCGTATTATTTTTTTATGAAATATATCCGAGGCTTTGGGATCGGATTCGTATGCGCGGCTGCAGTGATTTTTATGATCTTGCTGGTTCTTGCCGTGCTTTACTGTGTATATTTCCTTTAAGGAGAACGAATGACCAATGATGAGACTTGACAAGTTCCTCGCTGACAGCGGCTCGTTTACGCGAAGTGAAGCGGGACGGGCGATTCGCTCGGGCAGAGTTACGGTTGACGGACTGAAAACGACGGATCCGTCACTGAAGATCGACGAGACTCGCGCCTCCATTTCGTGTGACGGAACGGAGATGTCGTACGTGAGGTTTCGTTATTTTATGTTAAATAAGCCGGACGGATACGTCAGTACCACGGAAGATGATCCGAAATCGATTCTGAAGCTTTTTCCGCCGGAATACAGCAGAATGGATCTGTTTCCTTGCGGACGGCTCGATATTGACACGGTAGGACTTCTTTTGGTGACGAACGACGGTCAGACGGCACATAAACTGCTCTCACCCAAGCATCATTGCGAAAAGAAGTACCGTTTTCGTTGTTTACCGCTCGATTTGAAAATGAAAGAACAGCTCGAGGGTGGGATCACCTTCGCAGATTTCACCTCCAAACCTTGCGTCGTAGAGCTTGATGACAAAACGAGCGGGGTGATTACGGTGACGGAGGGAAAGTATCATCAGATCAAGCGGATGTTTCACGCGGTGGGGAGCGAGATCACGTTTCTTGAGCGGATTTACTTTGCCGGCGTGACACTGGATCCCCATCTCCCACGTGGCAAGTGGCGGGAAATGACGGCGGAGGAGATCGCTGTACTCATGAAAAGCGCGACCGCCGGACAGGGATAAATTGAGGATAGAGATAATCATTCAGAGGAGACAGAATTATGGATATAAACAAAAAACTTTCGGAGGAACTTGGGATCAAGGAAGATAAACTTGCGGCAACGGTGGAATTACTCGATGCCGGAAATACGGTCCCGTTCGTTGCCAGATACCGTAAAGAAGTGACGGGAGGACTCGACGATCAGGTTCTCCGTACACTTCTTGATCGATTGACGTATCTGCGCAATCTCGAAAAGCGTAAGGAAGAGGTTCGCGGCCTCATTGACGGGCAGGGAAAACTGACCGACGAGATCTGTGCGGCTATCGAAAAGGCGGAAACGGTGACGGAGGTGGACGACATTTACCGCCCCTTCCGTCCGAAAAGAAAAACGCGAGCATCCGTTGCCCGTGAGCGCGGCCTCGAGCCTTTGGCAGAGCTTCTTATGGAGCAGGCGGCCGTGTATGACCCGACGATTGCCGAAGCGGCAAATGGTTATATTGATGCGGAAAGAGGCGTAGGGAGCGTTCAGGATGCTCTGGCGGGTGCGCGGGATATTATTGCGGAAAACATTTCGGATAATGCGGATTTCCGTCGTGAGATACGCCGATTGACGACGCAGAATGGCTTGATCGTAACGAAAAAAATGGCGGATGCACCTGTATATGAACAGTATTACGATTATTCCGAGGCTCTCGGGAAAATTCCGTCCCACCGCGTCCTTGCTATTAACCGAGGAGAAAAAGAAGAGGCGCTGTCCGTTGTCATACATATTGAAAGGGATATCATTCTCAATTACCTCTTTTCACAAATCGTTACAAATTATAAGAGCGAAGCGTTTTCCGAAATTGCGTCTGCCATAAACGACAGTTACGACCGTCTTATTGCACCGTCTGTGGAACGTGAGATCCGAAACGATCTTACCGATCGTGCGGGAGAGAGTGCGATCGGTCTGTTTGCGGTAAACCTGAGGAATCTGTTGATGCAGTCTCCGCTGAAAGGGAAATGCGTACTTGGCTTTGACCCCGGATACCGCACGGGATGCAAACTGGCGGTGGTCACGAAAACGGGAGCGGTGATGGAAACGGCGGTCATTTATCCGACGAAGCCGCGCGAACGGATCGACGAAGCGAAAAAGATTGTGCGCAGACTCATCGAAAAGTATTCCGTTGACGTGGTGGCGATCGGAAACGGAACCGCGTCGGGGGAAAGTGAGATGTTCATCGCAGAAACACTGCGTGAGATTGGCGGAAAAACCAAGTATATTATCGTATCGGAAGCGGGAGCGTCGGTGTATTCGGCATCCGAGCTCGGTGCGGAAGAATTTCCCGATTTTGACGTTACGGAGCGAAGTGCCGTGTCGATTGCACGCAGACTTCAGGATCCTCTCGCAGAGCTTGTGAAGATCGATCCGAAGTCCATCGGCGTCGGACAGTATCAGCACGATATGAAGCCGGCAAGACTCGACGAATCCCTCACGGGTGTCGTTGAGGACTGCGTCAACTCCGTCGGTGTTGACGTCAATACCGCGTCGTATTCGCTGCTTTCCTATATTGCCGGTATCAATGCGACATCGGCGAAAAATATCGTAAAATACCGCGAGGAAAACGGAGAGTTTTCAAGCCGCAGGGAGCTTTTGAAAGTACCTCGTTTTGGTGCGAAGGCGTACGAGCAGGCAGCGGGATTTTTAAGAATTCCCGGGGCTTCGGAAGTGTTTGATAATACGGGAGTTCATCCGGAATCGTACGTATCTGCAAAAAAACTACTCGAAACGTTCGGGTATACCAAAGAAAACGCGAGAGGCGGCATCTCGCTGAAAAAAGAAGCCGAAGAGTACGGATTGAAACGTCTTGCGGAAGAGATCGGTTGTGGCGAGATGACACTCTCGGATATTCTGTCGGAACTTGAAAAGCCCGGACGTGATATCCGTGACGAACTTCCCCCGCCCGTGCTGCGCGACCGTGTTCTTGCGATGGAAGATCTCACGGAAGGAATGGTTCTCACGGGAACGGTACGTAATGTCATCGACTTCGGAGCTTTCGTTGATATCGGGGTTCATCAGGACGGACTTCTTCATATTTCTGAAATTGCCGATCGGTTTATCCGTCATCCTTCCGAGGTGCTCGCGGTCGGAGACGTTGTTCGCGTGACCGTAAAGGGGGTCGATCTCAAAAAACATCGAATCTCCCTGACAATGCGGAATATGGCGGAAAATTAAGCCGTTCTAATAAAATTAGAATTGTTTTTCTGCATGTAAAGACGCAAACGATGGATTTTTTGGAAAAGAATGTACAAGTTGTACAAACTATTAAATGAAAATTCAGTAAAAAAACCTCTTTAAAATTGCCCATTTATTTGATAAAATATTGTGTAGTTTATAGTGGTATAAAAAGGCGAAAAACACATCAAAATTCAAAAAATAAGTTGATATAATATCCAAGGAGGATTATTTATGGCAAGCTTGTCCCTGAAACATATTTATAAAAAGTATCCCGGCGGTGTAACAGCTGTCAGCGATTTCTGTCTCGACATTAAGGATAAGGAATTCCTTATTCTCGTAGGCCCTTCCGGATGCGGTAAGTCCACTACTCTCCGTATGATCGCAGGTCTTGAAGAGATCAGCGAAGGTGAACTCTTCATCGGTGATAAACTCGTAAAC
The DNA here is from genome assembly GCA_045647965.1 of Eubacteriales bacterium. GTDB lineage: Bacteria > Bacillota > Clostridia > Oscillospirales > CAG-272 > UMGS1696. The sequence continues at coordinate 3,818 of JAZRNC010000263.1, forward strand.
GACGTAGCACCGAAGGATCGTGACATCGCGATGGTATTCCAGAACTACGCTCTTTACCCGCACATGTCCGTATTTGATAACATGGCATTCGGTCTTAAGCTCCGCAAGACTCCGAAAGAAGAAATCAAGCGCCGCGTAGAAGAAGCTGCCCGT
>JAZRNC010000264.1:0-13126 GCA_045647965.1 Eubacteriales bacterium
AGCATCCTATGGCAATAAAAATTTATATCGACCAAGGACATAATCCCGTCAACCCAAACGCAGGAAGCGAGGGAAACGGTTTTCGTGAACAGGATATCGTTTTCAGAATCGGAATACTTACCGCAGACCTATTACGAAGCAGCGGATTCGATGTACGGCTATCCCGTCCTACAGTGGAAACACAGCTTGGCACCTCCAACACGACTTCCCTACAAGCTCGCGCACAGGAAGCGCACGCCTGGGGCGCCGATTACTTTATCAGCCTGCACACGAACGCTTCTACGATCACCTCTGCATCAGGAAGCGAGGCATTTGTATACCGTCGTGATCGTGATGCGGAAATCCTTGCGGAAAACATCCTCGAACAACTGAACTTTGCCACGGGGCTGCCAAATCGCGGGGTAACCGCCCGTCCCGGGTTATACATTCTTCGAAAGACGAGAATGCCCGCCACGCTCGTCGAACTTGGATTCATTACAAATCCGGTTGATGCCGAGCTGCTTGCGTACAGTCCCGGACTTTTTGCGGCAGGAATTACAAACGGCGTGCTTGCTTATTTCGGAATGCTCTGATCAGTCCTTTTTTGCGTATTCCGTCGGTAAAATATCGGGACGACGTTCTCTTGTGATCTCAACGGACTTTCCTCTTCGCCATTCTTCAATTTTGGCGTGATGGCCCGACAAAAGAACCTCCGGTACTTCTCGCCCCATCCACACCGGCGGCCGGGTATACTGCGGATATTCGAGCAGTCCACCTTCAAAGCTTTCGTTTTCGTGACACTCCGGAAGGGTCAGCACCCCATCGACGAGTCTGCCAACCGCATCTGCCACGATACACGCGGGAAGTTCTCCACCCGTGAGTACAAAATCCCCGATAGAAACTTCTTCATCCACGATTTCTTCGATAATTCGCTCGTCCACTCCCTCGTAATGTCCGCAAAGAATAATCAACCATTCGTATTCTAAAAAAGATTTCGCCATATCCTGATTAAATACTTTGCCACGGGGGGACATATAGATCACGTGAGGCTTCACGGAGGTTTCACTTGTCCCATCCTCCACGATCGCTTGATAACAGCGATAGATCGGAGGGGCTGCCATCAGCATTCCTCGCCCTCCGCCGTACGGCGTATCATCCACCCGCCGATGCTTATCCTCCGAATAATCACGGATATTGTGCGTTTTTATCGTCAGCGTTCCCGCACGTCTCGCTCTGCCGATAATGCTCTCGGACAAAATTCCATCCACGTACTCGGGAAACAGCGTCATTATGTCAATTCTCATTTCTCAATCCTTCAATCAGTTTTACAAAAATTGCGGCGCTATCTCCTTCGGTCTCCACACGGATCACAAACTCAGGAACGGACGGGATCATAAAACTTCCGCCTCGCACATCCTCCACAACAAGAACGTCCCGTCCTGCCGGAGAGATCACATCACTCAGCGTGCCGTACTTTTCTCCCGTTTCTGCATCCAAAACGTCGAGTCCGATCATATCGGCAACAAACACGGCACTTTTGTCAAGTTTAAAATCTGCTCTATCAGCATAGAATACCGTTCCTTTATACGGAATGGCAGCCTCCAGCGTAGTAAGCGATTCAAAACTACACAAAACCATATTTTTTTGTATAGATGAGGCACGCACCTTCATACACTCAAACGACCCGTCCGCCTTCTTAACGTATAATCTGCGCATTTTCGCAAGGGTATCGGGTGTATCACAATACGACTCCAGACGCAGTGTACCTCGTACACCATGAGTGGAAACGGCTTTTCCACATTCAAGATATTGCTGTTTTGCCATAAATAATACTCCAAATCAAACAATGTATTATATGAATAAATTATAGCATATTTCCACTGAAACCTCAATAGGTATTTAAATAATCAAACATCACAGTTTTCAAATCTTTTCGCTTTTGAGTAAAAAGTCCCAATCGGCATCTCGCACGCCGTGGCTGCTTCACGAAGTGTAAGCTTTTTCGAGTGCCAGGCGTTCAGTATTTCGTCAAAATTGCTCGGAACCGGTCTGAGAGGTCTGCCGAATTTCTTTCCTCGGTCTCTGGCTGCCGCTATTCCTTCAGCCTGACGCTTCCGAATGGTTTCTCTTTCGTTTTCAGCCACAAAACTAAGCACCTGTAATACAATATCCGATAAAAATGTTCCCACAAGATCCTTGCCTCTTCTCGTGTCGAGAAGGGGCATATCGATCACTACAATATCCACGCCTTTCTCTTTGGTAAGTAATTTCCACTGCTCGATAATCTCCTCGTAATCTCTGCCAAGCCGATCTATGCTTTTTATATATATAAGATCATCTCTTTTTATTTTTTGAACAAGCGAATTATAGTTCGGTCTGTTGAAATCTTTACCGGATTGTTTATCCACGAAAATATTTTCTTCATCAATCCCTTGTTCAAGCATCGAGTCGATCTGTCTGTCTTCCTTTTGTTCTCGTGTACTCACACGAACATATCCGTATACAGCCAACACTCTTCTCCTCTCTAATCCTCAAATGATCCGATTTTAATACTATACTAAGAAAATGAGCACACTTTTCAGCGTACCCATTTTCTTAGTATAGTATTAAAAATTTTCAGGAGAAAAAATTAGCAAGGATCCCCCTTCAAAGAGTGTTACACATCCACCTTTTTACAGTCGAATCCATCAATAATAAAGTTTACGGCTTCCCCCGACTCTTTCTTCATAAGATCATAGATCACAATATCATCCGGTGAAGGATCAAGCGGTTCGCCGTGGTGCGCGTGTGCAGTACAAGTCAAACTTCCACCATCGTCGGATGTTAGTTTTGCAGAAATCTCCTCTCGTCCATGCAGAGAAAGAGGATTTAAAAGATACCAGGTGGAATATACGGACATTTCGTATTCGTCGGAAAACGTGTCCGAGCGATTCTCAAGGGCTGCGTACCTGAGAAGTTCGAGAAGGAAATTTTTTTGATCCTGTTTTTGTTTATCCATATCCATTATTTCTGATTCAGTGAATTTTTTGACATAACGAATTTTGCTGCCTTAAAGTCCGGCAAAGTCGCCCATAAAAACGGCGGACTGCTACAGTGCCCATAAACCATTTTGAGATCTCAGTACCATACTGTAAAAAAACTGCACAGAAGGAATTCCGTACAGCCAATGAAAACGATATGAACAAATTCGCCGTTTTTGTTACATCAAGCAAATATTTGTCATAGTATACCACTTTTCTCTTTGTATGTCAAGCATCCTTATTGATTTTTTTATTTATTTTTTCAAAAAACTTATTGACAACGATATTCCAAAGTGATATAATATGTAAAGTGATTTACTTTACAGTATGGTGCGGTGATTCAAATTTTTGAAAAGAATATGAAATTCCCGATTCTGCTTGACACATACGGCGTATTGTTAAGCGATCGCAAACGAGAACTTCTTGATTATTACTATAATGAAGATTATTCTCTTTCCGAAATCTCGGAGCTTACCGGAATCTCACGTCAGGGCGTTCGTGATTCCATTAAAAAAAGCGAAGAAGAAATTCATGAATGGGAATCCAAATTAAAAATCGTTGAGACAAATGAAAAAAAAGCCGTGTTTTATTCTGCACTCGCGGATGAGCTCAAAGATATTTCTTCCTCTGTTAAAGGCGAGAGCAAAGAACGGCTTGAAAAAGTGATTGATGCTATCATATCCTCTCAAAAGGTAGAATAGTTTGTACCATACCCCAACGGACAGGAGAATCCGATGTTTGACAACTTATCAGACAAGCTGAATAATGCATTTAAAAAATTCAAAAACAAAGGTAAACTCACGGAAGCTGACGTCAAGGAAGGAATGCGTGAAGTAAAACTCGCCCTCCTTGAAGCCGATGTTAACTTTAAAGTCGTTCGTGATTTTGTTAAAACCGTTACCGAAAGAGCGGTCGGTTCGGAGGTTCTCGAAAGCCTTCTCCCCGCTCAGCAAATTATAAAAATCGTTCACGAAGAGCTCATCCGACTTATGGGTGAGACAAACAACAAGCTCCAGATCTCCTCAAGACCGCCGACAGTGATTATGATGGTCGGTCTTCAGGGTTCGGGTAAAACCACGCATTCCGCAAAACTCGCCGGAATGTACAAAAAACAAGGCAAACGTCCCCTTCTCGTTGCTTGTGACGTGTATCGCCCCGCCGCGATCGATCAGCTCAAGGTGGTCGGTGAACGCATCGACGTTCCCGTGTTTGAAATGGGACTTGCAAATCCCGTGGATATTGCCAAAGCGGGTATGGAACACGCAAAAAAACACGGTCACGATATGGTGTTTATCGATACCGCCGGACGTCTTCACGTCGACGAAGTTCTGATGAACGAACTTTCGTCCATCAAAGAATCCGTTGAGCCTACCGAAATCATACTCGTCGTTGATGCTATGACCGGTCAGGACGCCGTAAACGTATCTTCTTCGTTTAATGAAAAGCTTGACATCACCGGTGTACTTCTCTCAAAGCTTGACGGTGATACGAGAGGCGGTGCTGCGCTCTCCGTTCGATACATCACAGGTAAGCCGATCAAATTCGTCGGTACAGGCGAAAAACTCGACGCCATCGAGCCGTTCTACCCCGATCGAATGGCATCCCGTATCCTCGGTATGGGTGACGTACTGACGCTGATTGAAAAAGCACAGCAAAACTTCGACGAAAAGAAGGCTGCCGAGCTTGAGAAAAAACTCAAGGAGAATACCTTCACCCTGAGTGACTACCTCGATCAGTTCAAGCAAATCAAAAATATGGGAAATCTCGACGAACTCATCGGAATGATTCCCGGCGTAAAACCGGGTGCCCTGAAAGATGCGAAAGTCGACGAAAAAGCAATGGCTCGTACAGAAGCAATCATTCTTTCGATGACCGAATACGAGCGAGATCATCCGAACGTACTGAACGCCTCCCGCCGCAAGCGAATCGCAGCAGGAAGCGGTACATCTGTCGAAGAAGTCAACAAGCTTCTCCGTCAGTACGAACAGATGAACAAGATGATCAAACAGTTTTCCGGTAAAATGGGCGGGAAGCGCGCGGCTAAAAAGATGAAAATTCCGTTCCAATTCTAATTGACGGGTTTTTATAAAAAATTCAAATTATTATTTTATATTTTTCTTGGAGGAAAAAATGGCTGTTAAAATCAGACTCAGAAGAATGGGTGCAAAGAAGGCTCCTTTTTACAGAATTATTGTTGCTGACTCCAGATCTCCCCGTGACGGTAGATTCATCGAAGAAGTTGGCTACTACAACCCTATGACCGAACCTGTAACCGTAAAGATTGAAACCGAAAAGGTTCAGAAGTGGCTTGATAACGGCGCTCAGCCCACTGAAACTGTAAAATCTCTTCTCACAAAGAACGGTATCATTAAATAATGGACAACAAGGCAAGCGCAACCTATCGCGAGATTGACTTAAAAAAGCTGCTGGCCGACATGGCGCGCGCTATTGTTGACGATCCGGATTCTGTAAGCGTGACGGAAGAAGAAAATGAATCTGGCATAGTTCTTACGCTTAAGGTCGCTGAAGCGGATATGGGTATGATTATTGGTAGACACGGCAAAATTGCTCGTACTCTCCGTGTCATAACAAAAGCCGCGGCAAAAATGGCAGACAAAAAAGTCACCGTCGAAATTAAATAATGTTAAAACTGCATCGTTTTACGGATGCAGTTTTTTCTTTTATGCATACTTTCCTATCGGTTCGGTAATCATAATATAAGATTTACGAAACAAAACGGAGGAAACTTATGACGGATATTAAAAAAATCGGTATCGTCGGATGCGGATTCGTCGGATCTACGATAGCGTACACCCTTATGGAAAGCGAAATGTTCAATGAAATGGCGCTCATTGATGTAAACGATGCCAAAGCCCGTGGGGAGGCTCTCGATCTCGGACACTGTCTTCCCTTTCTCTCGCAGATGCAAATATATCAAAGTTCCTATATGGGACTCGAAAACGCCTCTATCGTTGTCATTGCCGCTGGAGTGAATCAGAAGGAGGGTGAAACAAGACTTGATCTGCTCAACCGCAACGTGAAAATCTTTAAGGAGATCATCGAAAGAATCACCGAAGTCAATCGCGAATGCATTTTGCTTGTTGTAACCAACCCCGTGGATATCCTGACCTACGTTGCGCTGAAGCTTTCCGGATTTCCGGCAGAACGTGTCATTGGAAGCGGCACCGTCCTTGACACTGCAAGACTCAAATACCTCGTCGGAAACAGACTTAACGTCGACACTAAAAACGTCCATTCGTTCATTATCGGCGAACACGGCGACAGCGAACTTGCCGTTTGGAGCAGCGCCAACGTTTCGGGGATTGATTTACAGGAATACTGTCGAATCACGGATCACGTTGAAAGCATGGGTGAGCTGTACGGTCTGTTCGATTATGTAAAAAACAGCGCGTACGACATCATCCGAGATAAGGGGGCAACGTATTACGGGATCGCGCAATCAACCAAGAGAATCATCAAATCGATCATCAGTGACGAGAATTCAATCCTGCCCGTCTCTACCCTCGTGAACGGGCACTATGGAATTCACGATATTTGCCTCAGCGTACCCGCCGTCATTGGACGTGAGGGAGTGCGGCAGGTTCTTGACATTCCTTTAAATGACGAGGAACAATACAGACTGAAAAAATCCGCAGATACCATCTTGCAGAGTGTAGAAGGACTTTCTCTGTTCAACATGGCAAACGTCTGATCGTTTGAATAAGAAAAACACCGACCAACGGTATGCAAAAATAACGGTAAAATCAGACTCTATGGACACCGTTATACAAATGCAAACCGAATGGATCGGTGTTATTTTGTTATACGCTCTTTTTTTCTATAATATTGAGATTTTCGGGTATGATTCCCGTCTGTTCATACACGATTTCCGAGATCTGCGCGACCTCGCCCGGAAGAAGTCCGTTTGTTTCGACAATTACGCTGCATTTATTGTCGTTTCCGATCACAGCCACGCATTTTGCAAATCCTTTAGATTCCACGAGGGTTTCGATATTGGCTTCCTGCTCGATCTGTACCGCCATACGGTTGATGTCGCTCATCGCCGACTGCTTTGCCTCCTCAAGCGCTGTCGTACTGCCCGCTACCGATTGCAAAACCTCGATCGCTTCGTCGCGTGCCTGTTGTCTTTTGAGAGAAACTTTTGCAAAATAGTCCCCTTCTTCATCGGTTTTCTGCGATGTTTGGTCTACGGTGTCATTCGAGAGATCAATCGCCATCTTATTTTTTGTATCTTCTTCTCCGATATTATCCCCCAGAATGACGTTTAACACCACGGCGCTGCCAAACACCAATACCGCACACGCCGCAACAAGTGTTTTCATTCCTGCCCGACGACCAAGTCCCTTTGCTTTTTCTAAAATATCTGCTGTCTTCATATAATACCTCCGATTTATGTATACAGTCTATCGTATTCTGATTGCGGCTAAAATATGCTTATCCGCCAACTTTAATTTTATTTGTGGGAATTCCCAATGCAGCGGATAATAGTTCCGTGATCCGTTCCTGTACGGTAGATTGTTCCCCACTATTACACACTACCGCCACCCCACGAACCCGCGGGTAAATCTCACAAAGCATAACGGCACGTTCTCCGTTTTCATCTTTCAGTATGAGATAGTCCGCTGCGGTATCCGAGGTATATTGAAATTCACTCGAACATTCCAGCGTTAAAAATACTTCAACCTCCTCGATTCCGCGGATACTTAAACAAAGATTCGTTATTTTTTCTTCCAGATATTCCGTATAAAAACCGACGTCCCCCCCTTCATTTTTCGTAATTTTCTCCCCCTCCCCCTGCGCCATTCCCCCGAGAAGCAAGAGGAACACTCCTCCGCACGCCACCAAAAGGAGCAGCCATTTTTTCTTATCAGAAAATACGCTTTTTCCACTGTTTTCTTCACGTTCCTTCATTTCCGCCTCCTACTCTGAAAACACATATACGACAACGCCAAGCTCATCGCTAAGTTCCGTTTTTATTTTTTCCCTCACAGCGTATGGACAATTTTTCACAAAAAAGTGAACTTCCTCGACCACGTCATCTTCTGTAAGCAGACTCACTCGAAGCCCCTTCTCATTCACGCCGTACCGCTCTCTCGCAAGTTCCATAAGCGTCATAGCAAGGGTATGTTTTGGATCCAAATCCGTCTCAGCCCCACTCTCCTCTCCGTCCGATTTTTCGTCCGTAGTAAAAAAGTCGATAACCGTGTCTTTTATATCCGTAACGGACGACACAAACTCCTTTACCGGAGAAATGAGGGTAATGAGCAGAAGAATGGCACAAAGAAGGCGCACGTATTTTTTTGACTGTTCATCCCACGTGAGAGTAAGTGATACCTGACATGCAATTGCCGTCACAAGAATCTTATTAAAATACTCCGTCATAGTCACGCTCCCTGTGATTTCGCAAAAAGTATAACCGTGAGCAAAAACATAAGAGACGTATACAAAGCGATCGAGATAAGAAGTTCAAGAATTCCGTGTATCTCTTTCAACATCGAGTCAAATCCGCTTAATTTCAGCATTTCCGCCATACTCTCTGCAATTCCAATGCCGATTTTCATTAGGAAAACGGGAACAAGTCCGCGCACAAAAAGAAGCAAAATCGTCAGAATTCCTCCGATTCCGGCAACTCCCCGAAGAAGTGAAACGCCCGCAGTAAGTGTTGAGAGAGATTCCGAAATCATCCCTCCCGCCATCGGAATCAGAGAGCCGATCGCAAAACGCGCGGTTTTCAGAGCAAGAGAATCGGCGCCCCTTGCAAGGATGGACTGGGACGACAGCACAAACGAAAACACGATCGACATCAGTTGAATCAGTCGTAGTATGAATCGTTTCAGTCCGTCGACAAAGCCTCCCACATTCATCTCCTGACATACCATTGACACTGCGGAAAAGATAAACAATACGTTCGCTATCGGAAAGAGAATATGACCGTTAAAATTTCCGATCAACGTAATAAGAAGCGTTACTGCCTGGGAGGATACCGCCGCTTCACTCACCGCTCCCCCCGCAAGATAGATGAATTCCATAACGGGAGTGAGGACGTTCATAATCCCACACAGTTCACGCAGGTAAACGGAAACATCATCGATAACTCCCGCCGTCAGTTTGATAATAAACAGAGCGGATACGAGATTCGTGTAGAGTGTAAAGGTATTCTGCACCCCCGATGAAGAAAAAAACGGCACGATACAGCGAACAGCAGCCATCACAAGAACAAGCACATATAAGGGAAGCAGCTTATGGATAAACGATGGCAAAAACATCCGCAGCAGTTCAAATATTTTCTCCGCCCAATAGGCAAATCCCACTTTATCCCGTACTGTATCTATCGATTCTGTGGGATTATCCAAATCAATATCCGAGATCTCTCCCCGAATATCCTCCGGAATTTGTGAAATCAGATTCTCCCATTGATCCAACAAGTCAACATCGTATGATTCTGTATAAGAATATGTATATTCCTCCGCGTGAACTCCCGACGAACAAAGAATCATACATAGAATCACGCCCAATAGTATCCGCTTCATAACAACGCCAGATCGAGCAGTTCTCGAAAAAGCGGAATACAAAGCACGGTTATCTCCGCACGACCCGCCATTTCAATGTAATTTCCCACGTTTCCTTCCCCCACAGAGCGGCAAATTTCCGCTGCTGTTCCCGTCAGATAGGTAATCCCAAGCGCTCGAAGCAGACACCCCACCGTTTCACCGTCCGTGTATTTTGCTGTATCGCGCAAAAATGCCACACTCTCTCGCAGCGTTGGAAGGTGGGCGATACCGACCAGCACAAGAGCACACAAAACGAGAACAAACGTATATTCCCGTCGAATTTCCCGTATCACCGCGATCGCAAATACCAAACAAATACCTGCCCCGCAGATCGCAAATACGTCTATCATAGTCCAAAGATCGATCGGATTGCACCGAACAGCTCGCCAACTTTCCCAACGATAACGATGAGAACAAATACGATCCCCGTCAGTGAGACAAGGAGGGCTTGTTCTTCCCTGCCGGATCTTTGTAAAATCTGATAGGTAACGGCAATAATCATACCGATCCCCGCCACCCGTAATATTAGTGTTATATCCATTTTTTCCTCTACAACAAAATTAACATTACCGACAGCGCCAACATCAGAGGTACTGTCCGATACATTTTTTCTTTGTTTTTTATATCTCCCTGCACTTTTTCAAGGATTCCCTCAAGCCTTTTTATCGTATAACGGCATAAATCAAGCTCATCTTCCCGATACCCTCTGCCTATTTTCAAAAAGAACGTCCCCAGCACCTCTCTTGCTTCCCCGTCCATCTCCCACGTCCCTTTCTCCCATGCCGTCATGATTCCGTACTGACACGCGGAACTCAGGAAACCTATATGAGAGAGCGTCTCGATCGTGCATTCCCTCACAATATCGGGGATGGGGATCATGCGATGCTCTATATTGTCCGAGATAAATCGAACAAAATCGCGAAAGGAGACGAGTTCTGCAACCTTCACCCGTTCCTTCTTTACCATAAAAAAACCGTAAAAAATCGCGGAAGCCAGAAGAAGCCCTCCCCCCGCAATTTTATATCCCCACAGTGTCACAGCCCGTCCACCCTCGCTCTTCCACCGCGGCTAAGTCCATAGAGGTAATGGAATACTCCGTCACGAAGGAGCGCGCCCAGTGTGGGGGAATTACGAATATCTTCTATCGACGAAGCGTGAGTCGTTGCACAAACACAAACCCCCGAGGATGCCGCATACCTCACCGCCTCTACATCCAGACGATCGGAGATTTCATCGCATATAATAAACTCCGGGGACATCGTTCTGACGGCACTCTCTATTCCGTCACTGCGCGGATAGCCGAAAAAAACATCACACAGATCTGTACTTTCCACCCCCGCGCAAAGTTCATACCTTGTGTCAATCACGGCAACTCTGCATGGGTTCTCCCCGCCGGCAAGAAGAGGAATAAGCTCACGCAGTACGGTCGTTTTCCCAACCCCGGGCGGCGCATAAACAAGAACACTGCGTCCATCTCTGCACAATTCGTAAAGTTCGTCTGCCGCTCTCGGCACCCTTCTCGGGATTCGAATATTTATGGAACAGATATCGCGGATATACGCCACACGTCCGTCCACCATCACTGCTCTACCCGCCACCCCGGCACGAATCCCACATTCCGTTGTAATTACTCCACTTCGAATCTCGTCCGTGTGAGAATACAACGAGCCACTGCATAAATTCATCACGGTTTGTCCGATTTCTTCCCGTGTACACACAACGTCACAAGGAATATTTCTCCCTCGCACCGTCAGGGATAGCAATCGATTTTCCCGTAATCGAATCTCACTGATCTCCCTATTCCAAAGGGACGATTTTTCCTCGACAGCTTTGGCAATTCGTTTCGGAAGGTATGATATGGCACGATTTTCCAGTCCGTTCATTTTTCCACTCCCCACCATTCGTTTGATACAGTATATTAGACTACGGCGATATTTATTCCAAGAAAAAGAAAAAGCGATACAACGTTTTGCTGTATCGCTTTGGGAGTCCGTATGTAAATTATTTTGTTGCTGCTGCTTCTTCTGCTTTTTCTGCGTCAAGCTTTGCACGGAATGCTGCACGTCTTTCAGCCGCTTCGATCGCTCTCTTTTCGAGTTCTCTCTTACGAGTAACGATAACACGGGAGACCTGTTCTACGTATCTATCAATGTCAGCACCGTAGTCTACACACATTTCAACTGCCGCAGAACCATCTACTGTATAAATTCTGAAAATATAATATTTAACTTTCGTTGTTTTTCCGCCAACTACGTGTTCGTAGATGCATTCTTCTACTTCTGCTCTGTCAAGCTCGGTAAAGTAGAAAATCTTGGATTCAAACTCATCAATGGATTCATCAAGAAGAGAGAATTTTCTCGAATATACAACCATCTTTTCATTGGTAAAGATAAGGTTTGTACCAACGAAATAGTTCGTTCTCTGAATACCGTCAGCACCCTTCTTATAGAAGAAAGGAGTCTTATCTGTAATAAAATCGTACCCTCTGAGGTCGATAGGACGAAGGAGCTTCAAAAAGTGCTTTTCATACACTTCGTGCTTCTTTTCAGACATTTCCTGAAGGTCTTTGATTCTTTCGGAAATCTGGAATTCAATATCACCATCCGTAGACTTACCACCGGTCGTAATAAGAAGGAACGCAAATCCGGCACCTGCAATAGTGATACCCAAAAACATCCATCCCCCTGTCAGCACAATAAATGCACCGAGCGCTATGATAGCCCAAGCAATGATTGCGGGAATCGACACGGCCGGAGCTGTGAAATACTTTTGATTACGTTTTGTTTCCATAAATACATCTCCAATGTTTGATTTTTTTTGGATTGCGATTTGCACGATCGCACACCGTACCAATAATAGTATAATATCACAAAATTTCAATTATGTCAAGAGAATTTGGAACTGATTTTGACAAACCTACGTATTTATCAACATCTGACATGTTTTTTTAGTAAAAAAAACGAAAAAATACTTATAACACTTTCATCTTACTAAAAACAACATCCGTCCACTGTCGTATTATTCAATGATATTACACAAAAAGGACAGCACACGCTGTCCTTTTTAATAAACTCAAGTTATGACTTACGCGAGTTCTGCGAAGTACTTGATTGTACGAACCATCTGGCTTGTGTAGGAGTTTTCGTTGTCGTACCAAGAAACTACCTGAACCTGATATGTGTCGTCGTCAATCTTTGTAACCATTGTCTGAGTTGCATCGAAGAGAGAACCGTAACGCATACCGATAACGTCGGAGGAAACGATTTCATCTGTGTTGTAACCGAAGGATTCGGAAGCCTGAGCCTTCATAGCAGCGTTGATGCCTTCCTTAGTAACATCCTTACCCTTAACAACAGCAACAAGAATTGTTGTAGAACCTGTGCAAGTGGGAACTCTCTGAGCAGAACCGATGAGCTTGCCGTTGAGTTCGGGAATTACGAGACCGATAGCCTTAGCAGCACCTGTGGAGTTGGGAACGATGTTCTGTGCGCCTGCACGTGCTCTTCTGAGGTCACCCTTTCTGTGAGGACCGTCGAGGATCATCTGGTCACCAGT
>JAZRNC010000265.1:0-2686 GCA_045647965.1 Eubacteriales bacterium
CGGATCGTTCGGCAGTTCATCGTCCAGCACATAATTACGAATTGCGAGTCCCAACGCATCGGTGAGTTTATCGATTTCATCCTGTTTATAAATTTCTGTATTCCCGTCACCGATGCCATTGGCAAGTGCTGATTCGCGGCGGTGTTTCATAGGTGTGAGCATATTGGCAGTAGCCATTGCCTTATCCGGTTGTTTGGATTGTCCGTAAATGCATACCAAAAGATTGATCGCATCATAGCGGATATCCTCATCGTGGCATTCCGCAATTACAGATGAGCAAAGATTTTCAATTTCTTGTAATAGATCGGGGGATCGATTATCATCCCAGATACAATATAAGCAACAAGCAAGATTTTCTTTGATTTCACAGTCTGCAGGATATTTGGAATTTGCATTTCTCGCAAAAGCAAGGCATTCCTCGCTTGTTCCAACTTCCGACAGCCGATCCATCTCTTTTTTGATTCTTGCAAGTTCCTCTTCTCTTTCGGAAAGCTTATATCCAAGAAGTTCGTCTGTACTGATAGCAAAGAAATCCGCAAGTGCCGGAAGAAGCTCGATGTCAGGATATCCGCCTTCGGATTCCCAACGCGAAATTGCTTGCGGTGTAACACCTATAGCTGTAGCAAGTGTGTCTTGTGTAATATTATTTTCTGTGCGAAGCTTTTTAATGATCGCACCGATTTTTACAGTCATGTTATACCTCCAAATTGAATTTTGTAAGCTTACGGTTATATTATAACAGGCGTACAAAATACAGTCAATTATCAATCGGTTGTTAAGTATATAAAGCATTCGTTGATAGCATAATGCTGTCCGAAAAACTATCATAAACAGATTGATTTTTTAGATATTGCCTTTGTGAGAGTATATAAAAAATGAGATAAGGGGAAAAGTGAAGATTTACTCTTATCTCAAAGATATTGAATTTATATTCCATACGTTCCTTTCAGAGGATCTCTGAAAATTCCGATCTCCGGTGTGGCGAATGTGAAGATAAGGAAAAGGAGGGCAATCAAACAAAGAACCGCGATGGCGAGGCGCGGATTATTGCACGGTGTTTCGAGACGTTTGAACTGCCGAAATTCAAAAATGTACGAAACTGCAGCCGTAACGAAGAAAATCGTGATGTTGATCCAGTCAGGAGAACGTCCGATTGCACCGTTGTACGTATAGAAAATGATGGGGATCAAAAATAGTCCAAGGAGGATTCCGCAAAGTTTTACACACCAGAAGTTTCCTTTGTCACGGAAGAAAAAGCTCTGTACGACGGCAAAGAGGAACATCGGCCAGAAGAGGAGTTTCATATGTTCCCACGTGGATTCGTTGACACCGGAAATCAGTGCAGCCCACCATGCCTCACCCGTCCATTCGTACAAAAAATGCAAAATCGTTCCGCCAAGCGAGGTTACGGCAAATCCCCAGAGCTGCCAGAGTCCGATCGATCGTTTCATATGACCTCCTTGTTTTTTGTAATACTACAGTGTATGGCAGATGGAGGTAAGATATACGTCAAATGCATTGACACAGAAAAATGAATTTGTTATAATGATCTATGATGGAATCAAAGGGAAAAACGGAAGGGGATATCTGCGTTGATAGGGATATCACGTAGACGGAGAGATGCGTATGGCTTTAACAAACCAAGAAATATTAAGAATAGCGATGGCACAATCGGCTATGGATCTTTGTGCCGAAGTCGGGGACTTTGAAAAAAGCGAAAACGTTGTCGTTCTCTCGCAGAAGAACGATGAAGCACGGCGCTATCTGAAACTCCCGTTTACCTGTCAGCTTGTGTCGTATGGTAATAACATCGTGGCATCCGTGTCTTCCGATTTTTTGGAGATTACCGAAAGGTATATCAGTTCCTATCCGATCGAGCACTGTTTTGAAACGCCGAATTTGCACGTTCTGAACGAGGAACTGATGAAAAAGGGGCAAAAAATCTGCTTTATGGCGGAGTATTTTCTGCCCGATGTGACTGTTTTGCGCCCACTTGATTGCCCGTATTCGCTTCGCGTTATGACACAGGAGGATTTTACCGACTTGTATCTGCCGGAGTGGTCGAACGCTCTTTGTGCGGACCGACGGCATCTTGATGTTCTCGGGGTAGGGGCGTACGACGGTGAGCGACTTGTAGGTCTTGCCGCTTGTTCTGACGATTGCGAGATGATGTGGCAGATTGGCATTGACGTGCTTCCCGCGTATCGCAGGCAGGGGATAGCATCCGCCCTCACAAGCCGTCTTGCTATCGAGATTTTGAATCGCGGAAAAGTACCGTTTTACTGCGCCGCTTGGTGCAATGTGAAGTCCGTCCGCAATGCGATCAAAAGCGGCTTCCGTCCCGCGTGGGTGGAAATGACGGCGAAGCCGTGTGAAACGGTGGATGGGATGAATCGGCATTATCGCAACGATTAAGCTCGGGGGCGCCGCCTGTGGATTCGTACGCACAGGGAAACTCGCATTTCCACATACCGTTTTGAATAAGGTAACAGGACTTGCGCTGTTTCTTATGCCCGTGACAATTATTGAACTAACGTACACTATGCCATTCGTGTGCGCAGTCGCAACGGTTGCGGTGATACACGAGCGGTATTATATGGAGATAAAACATGATACTTGAAACAGAACGCCTCATGATCAGAGAATACACACTTAAGGATTTTGACGCCTTATTTGAGATTCTGTC
>JAZRNC010000266.1:0-2397 GCA_045647965.1 Eubacteriales bacterium
ATACGGCAGTCTGCGCTTCACGGTGAGCCTCCTACGATGTATTTTATTTCATTATACCATACACCGTAGCGCTTTTCAATCATTATTCCATTTCTAATCTAACTTTAATGTAGGAGCAACAAAAAGTTCACATTTGAGTGATAAAATGGTATTACGGAAACAAAAGGAGATAGAATATGACTGATTTTTTATTATCGCTTTTTTCACCGATAACCGGTATCATCGGTATAGCCATAGTATTCTTTGCTCATCTCTACGTGTGCTTCAAAGCGAAAAGCCGCACCGCCCGCCTAATGCCTATTGCAATCTTTTTGGTCGCAAGCAATTCTTGGCTACTCGCTATGCTTGACCACGATGCCCGCGAAATCATTATCGGCTTTGCTCTTATCTCGCTGTTTTTCCTGTTCTGTTCCATCTCCTGCGGACTCGCGTGGTTAGTCTACAGACTCACACGTCCGGGGAAAAAGTACAGATATGATGGCGCTGACAGCGAAGTAATCGTCGAAGTGCCGGTTGAGCCCACTGCACCCGATAAGAGAAGATCCAAGCGTAAGACGATCTTAACTATCGTTCAGATCTCGTATATTATACTCATTTTTGCGGCAGTAGCAATCTTAAGATCCACCACCATTTTTATGTCCGTGCACATATGGGGATTTATATATTCAGCCTTTACCATTGTAGCAAGCTCCATAGCACTCGTGTTTGTTATAAAATCCATCGTCATAGGAATCATCGCGCTGATTCGATCAAAGCAGTATCTCCGTCTCGGCGCAACCTCAGTGCTGATCATCTCCGTCGTGCTCTGTCTTTGGCATGGACTTGTAATACCGTTTTCAATCTCGGAAAGCAACTACGCCGCCGAGATCACCGATGAAAACCGAGGCCACGTTGCCTCCCTCATCGAGGATGCTTACGAAAGAATATTCAATTATGAAGACTTCCCCGGCCTTGACAATGCAACAAAAATAAAGCACATCAACAATTTTTTAGATGATGAATTCGAAATATATTACGAGGACGGCACTACGTATCGTTTAAGCGTGAACGGAGGTATCTATTCACTGGGACAATACATCTACGACGAAGGCTACAACGTATACCTCTTGGGGCCCGATTACACAAGGGACTGGGTTACCGCAACGGTTACAGGCGCGCTTTCGATATTCTCCGCGGCAGTCCTACTTGCGTGCCGTATTAAAAAACGCGAGGATGAATCCGCTGAAGAGGCAAAAGAACCCGTCGCAATATAACACAATAAGGAGAGCTAAAATGGCTGATTATTTATTTTCGATATTTCTAATCTTTATTCTTATTGCAATATTTACCGTGCAGCTTACTATGTGCTTCAAGGCAAAAAGCCGTGCAGTGCGTTTTATGCCTGTGTCGCTCTGCTTGATTTTGAGCAACGCTTGGCTGCTCAGCCCGATCCTACCCAATGACAACGTTCGCCTTGGATTTGCACTTTTGTCGCTCTACACCCTCATCGCCGCCATTCTTTGCGGAATTACGTTGGCAGTATACGAAATCGTACATTTGATTAAAAAGTTCAAAAACAAAAAATCCGTAAATAACGAAACCGACGAAGCCCCCGCTCCGTCCGATGCGCAAAGAGACAAGCGCAAAAAAGAATTCGCTAAACTCCAGATTTCGTATATCATACTCGTTTTCTTTGCACTGGCTGTTATAGGACCCAACACCGACCTTCTGATCGTCGATATGTTCGGCTTGCCGTACACATTCTTTAGTATAGTAATAAACAGCATCGCGCTCGTATTTATCGTAAAATGCATCGTTATGCTGATCAGATCAAAGCAGTATTTAGTCATCGGCGTGACAGGCGTGCTTATCGTATCCTCCATACTCTTTCTTTTCGGCGGCTCCGAACTGTATATAGCGAGTGCGGGAAAAAACGATACCGTTGAAGTCACGGACAGCAACAGAGCGCACATCGAGTCGCTCATACCGGCAGAATATACCGAAGAGATCCCCAACATTGCCAAAGCTACAAAAATAGAACATATTATCGAATTTTTTGAAAACGATAATTATGAAATTTACTACGAAGACGGAACAACGTATACAATATGGCCATCCAAGGGAATCCCCTCACTAGAGGATTACATACACGCAGATGGGTACGAAGCATACCTTGCAAGACCTGAGTATGCAAGAGATGCCTCTCATGTAGCTGTTACGTCCGCTGTCACGCTCATCTCAAGCGTAACACTCGCTGTGCTCTGCATTAAAAGACGCAAAAACGAGCCCGCCGAAGAGGCAAAAGAACCCACAGCAACCTAAAAAACAACAAGGAGCAGCATTATGATTCATATCGGAAATTTTGCGATTCCCACCGACGTTTTAATAATATGCGCGTGCATCATCATGTTCGCCGTA